>CAITBU010000412.1 GCA_903890595.1 uncultured Holophagaceae bacterium
CGCTACGGGCTTGTTCAACATCGCATTTCGCCGGTGGGCACCGCCGCGCCTACCCACACCATCAACCCGGTCCCGCCACCGACGAAATGCTCACTGTTTGCGTTCCGCGTCCCGGCGTTCTCGAGCCTCCTTGAGGCCCACGTCCGGGTAGACCCCCAGGGAGAGGCGCTTCTCCTTGCCCTCGAAACGAAACTTCAGGCGCCACCACTTGCCCCCGCTGGGGGCCACCTCCAGGTAGAGCCCCCCTCCGTCCGAGAGCCTCGTGGCCTTCGGACCTGGCTTGGCCTGGCGGATCTTGACATCGGTCAGGGGCATGGGGGCAACTCCTGCGGGCACCACTGCGGTTGCCCCCAATCTTGCCCCCAGTTGCCCCCGGCTGGCAATGCGGCTCTTCGGACGCTATCGGACTCGAAAATCACGTAAGTAGCTGATTTTTCGGTGGAATCCGGATGGCGATGGACGGTGCTGAATACTGAAATGGTGGAGGTGGTGGGAGTCGAACCCACGTCCAAGAAATGCCAGGTGGCAGCTCATTCACAGGCTTGGTCCGTTCTTGAAACCTCCCGGCGGGGAACGGACGAGCCGCTCGGGACGTGTGCCTCCTAATCTCGGCTGCGGTCAGGGGGCGTCGCAGCAGCCTATCTGGTACCCCCGTCCGGCAGGCCGAAGCCACCCTTTCAGGGGTTTAACGAGCTCGGTACCCAGAGATCCCGAGGACTCGCTCGGAGCCTAGGTTGCCCTAGGCAGCGAGAGCCAGTTCGAAGTTATCGTTGGCAGTTTGGTTTGGGCGGATTGATAAGGGGGCCATCCGTCCAACCCCCGCCTGCACCGTGCACCTGGATCACGACCTGTCGAAACCGGTCACCCCCATGTGGACTGAGCCGCTCTGCCTGCCCCCTCAAGGGCTCGGATCGAGCGGAGGTTGAGTATGGGCGTTGGGGAGGGGGTCCGCAAGGGCTCGGCGCTTTGGGAACTCCTGGCACATGGGACCACGCCAATTAACAGGAACGGCCAATGCTCACGTTGCATGGGTTGGGCGCCGGTCCACCCAAATTCAAAACAAGGCCAATCCTTCTCCCCTTCATCCGCTTTTAGCCCTGTTGCTGTTTTTTTGAACAGGGATGATGGGGAAGAAGGGGATTGGGTGCTGCAAGGCTCAGCACGCACTCATGGCACGGTCACTTTCCTTGTTTCCGCCGCTCGGTGATGCTCTCGCCGCCGATGCCCCAGTTGTCGGTGTCCACTTCGTCGATGACCACCACGGTGGTCTGGGGGTTCTTGCCCAGCACGTCCACCAGGAGCTGGGTGGCGCCCTGGATGAGGGCGGCCTTCTGCTCGGCGGTGGCGCCTTCGCGGGTGATGCGGATGTTCACATAAGGCATGGCGGTCCCTTCAGGCTTTCAGCAGCTTCTTGCCCCGCAGGAAGGCCTCCAGCTCGGTGGCGTCGGCTTCGGCCAGGGCCCGCTCGGGGACCAGGATGGCCTGGCTGTGGGTGATGCGGAACATCCAGAAGCCGCTCTGGCGGCGGACGGCGGCAAAGGCGGGCCAGGGCAGGCCGCCGGTGTTGCCTTCGGTGCGCAGGACCAGGCCCTCGTCATCCAGCTCCAGCTCCACGGGGGCGTAGGCGGTGGTGCCGCGGCGGTGGCGACCCCAGCGCAGCACGGCCTCGGGCAGCACCAGGAACAGCAGCGCGTTGCACACCATGAAAATGCCCATGGGCCCTGGGGCCAGGTTCAGGCTGGTGAACCCCATGAGCAGCATCAGCCCACCCGAGGCCACGGACAGGCCGTACCACGTGCGCTTGAAGGCCCGGGTGCCATCCAGGGCCTCCGCCGGGGTGAGGGTATAGCTGGCGGTGATCCGCATGGGCAGCCTTCCTGGTTGGGCGGTGGCGGGGCGGGCCCCGGTCCGGGGCTCAGTCCTGCTTCAGGTTCTTGAGGGCCACGTCGTAGCGGATGTAGGTGATGCCCCAGGCACCGCTGGGCATCTTGACGCAGCTGACGGTCATGACCTTGGTGCCGTCAAAGCCAATGGCCATGTCCTTCACGCCCATCAGCCCGTACTGGGCGGCGGCGGCGTTGTCGGTGATGCCCATGTGGGTCATCTTGCCCCAGGACTTGGCGGTGATGCCCTTCAGGATGCGGTAGATGCCGGCGTTGTAGGTCAGGCGGGCGTCCTTGACCTTGTAGTTCTCGATCTCGCTGCCCGGCAGGCTGTCCAGACGGGCGGCCATGGCGTCATCCAGGCCCAAGCCCTTGGCCTCTTCGGGGGTCAGGGTGATGCCCAGCTGCTTGGCGGTGTTGTGCAGGTTCATGGCGCCGGGGAAGACCACGTTGGGCGTGATGGGGGTGATCACGGCGGCGGTCTTGAAGTCCTTGCGCACAGCCAGGTACTTCAGGTGGTCGAGCAGGCCCGCGGGATCCTTGGCGGGCTCGGGGGCGGCGGTGGGGATGGCATCCCCGCCGCAGGAGATAAAGGCGGGCACCAGCAGCAGGGTGGCGAGGGGGAAGAGCAGGGAACGGCGCATGTAACCTCCAGAATGAACAGGACCAAGAGGAGGATGGAGCCTCCGCATCCCCCTGCCAAGGGAAATTGATCACAATAGGATCATGTATCCCATCACCCTCCTTGCGTTTGGCAAGCTGCGACTGGAGCCCTGCCGGGGCCTAGAGAAGCATTATCTAGACATGCTGAGGGTCTATGCCCGCATGGACCTGGTGGAGCTACCCGAGGGCAAGGGCGACCCGGCACGCCAGCTGAAGGACGAGGCGGCCCGGCTGCAGCCCCGGCTGGTGGCGGTGAAGTGCCCCGTCCTGCTGACCCCGGAGGGGAAGCTGCGGGACAGTCCGGCCTTCGCCCGCTGGCTGGGCGAGCGCATGGAGCGGGGGGAGAGCCTGGCCTTCGCCCTGGGCAGCAGCCACGGCTTCGACCCCGCCCTGAAGAAGGCCATCCCGGAGCAGATGAGCCTGTCGCCCATGACCTTCCCCCACGAGCTGAGCCGGGTGATGTTCCTGGAGCAGCTCTTCCGGGCCTTCGCGATCCTGCGGGGGAAGGACTATCACAAGTAGGGTTGTTCGCTGGCCTCGGGGAAGAACAACCGCCAACCGGAGAGAGCGCAGGGGCGGGGCGTTGAGAGCTACCATCTTTACCGGTTGCACGGCATCCGTGTAAGC
>CAITBU010000413.1 GCA_903890595.1 uncultured Holophagaceae bacterium
CCCCAACCTGAAGCCGGAGCAGAGCACGAGCATCGAACTGGGGATGCGCGGCGAGGGCAGCTCCTGGAGTGCCAGCGCAGCCGCCTTCACCAACCGCTACCGAAACTTCATCACCGACGTCATCCTGCCGGACCTGGACCCCGTCTACGGGCTGCAGCAGTTCCAGTACCAGAACGTGCAGGACGCCAAGGTCCAGGGTGCGGAGCTGCGCGCGGGTTGCGTGTTTCTGGATGGCTGGCGCTCCAACCTGAGTGTGGCTTACGCCAAGGGCGAGAACCTGAACACCGGCAAGCCCATCAACAGCATCGCCCCCCTCAAGAGCGTGCTGGGCATCGGCTACCACAGGGAGGATGCCTGGGGCCTGGATGCCACCCTGACCTCGGTGACCGCGAAGAGCGCCAGCGCCGTGGACGAGGACCTGCGGGACAGCAGCTACTCGCTCCGGCCGCACTTCCTGTCCCCCAGCTTCAACAAGCTGGATGTGATCGCCTTCACCTCCCTGAAGTGGAACGGGAGCTGGCGCCTGCAGGGCGGCGTGTTCAATGTGCTGAACCGCACCTACTGGCGCTGGGAAGAAGTGCGCAACCTGTACCAGGGCGACTCCTACCTCCCCCGGTTCTCCCAGCCTGGCCGGAACTTCAGCGTGAGCCTGACCTACAGCTGGAAGTAGGTTCCTCTCTGGCGGTCCAAATGCGGGGGCTTCGGCTCCCGCGTTTTTCCTTTAAGCTGGACCCATGTCCGAACCCACCCCCGAGCTCCGCCTACCCATGCCCCTGCGCAAGCAGAAGGCCATCCAGGCCGCCTGGAAGCCCATCCTGCTTCAGTGGCTGCTGCCGGGTGCCGGCTACTGGGTCATCGGCGAGAAGACCCGGGCCAAGGTGTTCCTGGCCGTGTGGGCCACCTTCTGCCTGCTGGGCGCTGCCCAGATGCAGTTGGGTGCCGTGGAGGGCGTAAAGGGCGGCGTGTTCGTCCCCCTGATCGGCGTCTGGATGCCCACCCTCGGGGCCCTCGGCACCGCCGGCATCGGGCCCGTCTACGTCATCCTCGCCTACGCTTTCGGCGGCATGGGGACCGAGCCCGTGCGCACCCTGACCCAGGAGTACGGCGCCACCTACGTGATGGTGGCCGGTCTCCTGAACTGGCTCTGCTGCTTTGATCTGTGGGACCGCGTCACGGGCCGCTGGGTCTTCCGACTGCCGAAGGACGAGCAGGCCGAGATCGCCCGCGGCGAGTAGCCATCACGCCCTCCGGGCGGCCGCTGAACGCCGCCTCCGGCGGCGCACGCGGCTCTGGCAGCCCGCGATCGGACACGCCCCCGGCGTGTCCTCCCACTCACAGGGCTGGCGCCCTGTTCGCGGAGCGGGGCCCCCGGTGGCCGGTCTCCTGAACTGGCTCTGCTGCTTTGATCTGTGGGACCGCGTCACGGGCCGCTGGGTCTTCCGACTGCCCAAGGACGAGCAGGCCGAGATCGCCCGCGGCGAGTAGCCTCGGCTCCGACCCTCCCGCAGTCCAGCCAGGGTCTATCCGAGATCAGTCTTCGGACTTGCGTCTCTTGGCCAGCAGCTGGGTGCGGATGAAGGCATCCAGGTCGCCATCCAGGACCTTCTGGGTCTGGCTGGTCTCCTCGCCCGTCCGGTGGTCTTTGACCATCTGGTAGGGCTGGAGGACGTAGCTGCGGATCTGGCTGCCCCAGGCCACGTCGGCCTTCTCGCCGCTGGCGGCCGCCACCTTGTCCAGGAACTTGCGCTGCTCCACCTCGTAGAGGCGGCCCTGCAGCACCTTCAGGGCCGTTGCCCGGTTCTTGATCTGGCTGCGCTCGTTCTGGCAGCTGACCACGATACCCGTGGGCAGGTGGGTGAAGCGAACAGCGGACTCGGTGCGGTTCACGTGCTGGCCGCCGGCGCCGCTGGCGCGGAAGACGTCGATCTTCAGGTCCTTTTCCGGGATGTCCACGTTGATGGTGTCATCCAGCTCGGGGCTCACGTAGACGGCGGCGAAGCTGGTGTGCCGGCGCTTGGCGGCGTCGAAGGGGCTGATGCGCACCAGGCGATGGACCCCTGCCTCGGCCCGCAGGTAGCCGTACGAGAAGGGGGCATCCACGATGAAGGTGGCCCCCTTGATGCCGGCCTCCTCCCCGTCCTGGTAGTCGATCATCTCCGTGGCCCAGCCCTTGGACTCGCAGAAGCGCAGGTACATGCGCAGCAGCATGGCCGCCCAGTCCTGGCTTTCCGTGCCACCCGCCCCGGGGGCGATGGCCACGATGGCGTGGTTGCTGTCCAGGTCGCCACTCAGCATCATGCGCAGCTCGGCATCCTCTACGCCCTTGCGGAGGTCCACCTCCACGGCCTCAGCCTCGACCAGCATCTCGGCATCGTCCCGGGCCAGCTCCAGGCCCGTGTCGAGGTCCTCGAGGAAGCTCGTCAGGCGGCGCGCCAGGGCGATGTCATCGCTGAGGCGCCCCCGCTTCTGCAGGAGGGGTCGGGCCGCATCGGGATCGTCCCAGAACCCCGGGACCGTGGTGCGTTCCTCGATCTGCTCCAGCTCCAGGGCCTTGCGTTCCGGGTCGAGGTGGGCGACCAGCTGCTGGACGCGGGGCTCCAGTTCGTTCTTTGCCCGCACCAGGGTGTCGAAATCCATGCTCAGCCTTTCCGGAACCACCGCCCAGGTTCCGGCGGAGGGGGAGCCTTTCAGTCTAGGCCCCCAGGGCGGCCCCGACAATGCGGCACCAGCCCCCGGTCTGCTGAATCGCCCTCCGGGGAATCCGGCCCCCAGGCTATTCTGGTTGGATGCCCGGACCCACCCCCGTGATCCCCGCCGATCTGGAGCCCACCGGCCGTGGGTTCCTGACTGGCCATGGCGGAATCCCCCTGGCCTGGGCCCGCTGGGAGCACCCTGCGCCCCTGGGGCGGGTGGTCATCGCCCACGGCTACGGCGAGCACGGGGAACGCTACCGCCACACCGCCCACTGGCTGCACAGCCTCGGCTGGTCCGTCTCCGCTGTAGATCACACGGGCTTCGGACGCTCGGGTGGCATCCGGGGCGATGCCGATGGCATCCGGGCCTTCGTGGACGACCTGGCCCTCTTCCTGCGCCAGGAACGCCGCCACGATGCGGCCCGCACTGGGGCCCCGCCCCGGCTGGTGGACGGGGTGCCCATGCCGCCCCTGCCGGTCTGCCCGCAGGTGGTCCTCGGCCACAGCTTCGGCGGCCTGGTGGCCCTCCTGGCCGCCCTCTGGCACGGGGACACCCTGGACGGGCTGATCCTCTCCAGCCCGGCGGTGGCCGTGCGGTCCAACTCGCACCTCCTGCTCATCCTGTCCCGGGTCCTGCGCTGGGTCCTCCCCCACCACCCCATTCAGCTCCATGGCGACAAGCACCGCGTCTGCTCGGATCCAGTTCTGGTCCAGCGCTACGAGGCAGACCCCCTCTGCCACCGCTTCGCCACTGCTGCCTTCGGCCACGCCCTGGATGAGGCCCGGACGGAGCTGCTGCCCCTGGGCCATGAGCTGGACCGGCCCATTCTCCTCCTGGAGTCCGGCGCCGACACGGTGGTAGACCCGGACGCCTCAGAGGCACTCTGGGCCGGCGTCCCCCCCGAGTTTCTGGAACGCCACAGGCTCCCAGGCGTCTTCCATGAGATATTCCACGACAGACGCCGGGCCGAGGCCCAGGCCCTGGTCGAGCCCTGGCTCACCACCCTGCTCCATAAATGGAACCCTTCGCCCCGTCCCGCCATGACTGAAGTGCCGCCTCCGGAGTCCGCATGAAGCCCCTTCTGACCGCCCTGACCCTCACCGCCGTCCTGGCAGGCCTGGGCCTGGGCTGCCGCAAGCCCAAGACCGCCGACCAGACCATCTCCTCGGTGGATCTCCTGGCCACCGCCGACAAGCAGATGAAGGAGGGCAAGTTCAACGACGCCCGCCTGACCCTCCGGCACCTGGAGCAGTACGTCCCCGGCTCGGCGGAGTTCCCCAGGGCCAAGCTCCTGCTGGGCGACAGCTACTTCTTCCAGCCCAGCCCCAGCTACCCGGAAGCCGAGGTGGAGTACACCAGCTTCCTGAACTACTTCCCCCGGCACGAGCGGCGGGACTACGCCCTCTACCACCGGGCCCTCTGCCACTTCTCGGCCATCGAGAGCGCCGAGCGTGATCAGGCCGAGACTCGCAAAGCCCTCGAGGGCTTCCAGCAGCTGGTGTCCGAGTCCCCGGGCAGCCCCTATGTGCGTGAAGCCCGGGCCAAGATCGTCCAGTGCTGGCGCCGCATCGCCGAGCACGAGCTGGTGGTGGGCGTCTTCTACGTCAACACCTACTTCTACCCGGGCGCTGAGCGGCGGCTCAAGAACCTGCTGGAGACCTACCCCGACCATGTGGACCGGGAGCGGGCCTACTACTACCTAGGCGAGGCCCTGCGCCAGCGCCTGCTCTCCGACGAGGAGCTGACCCAGTTCAACAAGGACCACGCGGCCAAGCTCAAGCGCGAGGACCTCCGGGACCTCTCCAAGGAAGAGGCCGCCAACTACGACAAGGTTCTGACTGCCTTTGCGGCAGAGCGGGTGAAGGTCTACCGGACCGAGGCCAAGAGCTACTACCAGAAACTGGTCGAGAGCTATCCCGGCTCTGAGTGGGCCCGGCGGGCGGCGGATCGCCTCGTGACCATGGGCTCCGGCGGCATCAAGGAAGAGCTCGACGGCTAGGCTCCCCATGATCCTGCTGGCCATCACCCCTGGGCTCGGCTTCGAGCCCCTGCGGTGGCGGGCTGTGCTCCATGCTGGCGTGGATGGTTTCCTGATCCGGGAGCCCAGCCTGTCCGCCCGGCGCCTGCTGGAGGCCGCCCGGTGGTGCCAGGATGCGGCCCCGGGCTTGGCCCTGTGGGTGGCAGGTCGGCTGGACGTGGCCCTGGCGGCCGGCTGCGGGGTCCATGCCCCCGAGGCCTACCCAGACCTGGCCCCGGGTCTGGGGGGCCTGTCCCGCCCCCTCCACGAGGAAGCCCAGTGGGCCGATCGCCGGGGCGCGGATCAGCTGCTGGTGTCCCCGGTCTTTGCCAGCCCGGGCAAGGGTGCACCCTGGGAACTCAGCCGCTTCCACGCCTTCCTGGACACCCTGCCCCCTGCGGGTCCCAGCCTGCTGGCCCTGGGTGGAGTGACCCCGGACAATGCCGCCGCCCTGGCCCATCCCCGCCTGGGGGGCCTGGCTGCCATTCGCCCCTTCTGGGAGCGGGAGCCGCGGCGGGTGGTAGAGGCCTTTCGGGAGGCGCAGGAACTCCGGCGGGGCGGCGGGGCGCCAGGGGTATAATCGGCCGAGGAGGCCTCATGGACTTGCCAGAGCATCTGCACAACCTGGTGAGCGAGCTGGGTGATTCCCTTGTGAAGGCCCTTGCCGAAGACGATCACTGCCGGGACCTGGCCTTCCAGATCCAGGCCAAAGGATACGGACTGATGCTCATTCTTGAGGCGGCACCCCTGGGCCACAAGGCCACCGAGGACGCGGAGTGGGAGGGCCTGGAGCCCGCTGCGCCCTTCTCCGAGGACGACCTGCGCCTGATGCAGTCCTTCAAGATCCGGGTGGACTGAGTTGCTGCATCCCTGGGAGGCTCCAGCCCCGGAAGGGGGCTCCTCCCCCCGCCCCAATGCCGCCGGTCTGGGCCTGGCCGCCCTCTCTGCCCTGGCCACGTCGCTGGGCGAGCCCGCCTGGCGCGGACGCCAGCTCTTCCAGGGCCTGCAGCGCCAGCGCTGGGTCCGGTGGGACCAGTTCTCGACCCTCTCCAAGGCCCTGCGGACCCGTCTGGAGGCGGAGGCGGACCTCATCTGGCCCGCCATCCTGCAGAGCGAAGCCTCGGCAGACGGCTCAACCAAGCACGTCTTCGGCCTCCGGGATGGCCGCCAGGTCGAAGGCGTCAATATGCCGTATGGGGACCGGACCACGCTCTGCTTATCCAGCCAGGTGGGCTGCGCCATGGGGTGCACGTTCTGCGCCACGGGCCAGATGGGGATCATCCGCAACCTGACCGCCGCCGAGATCGTGGGGCAGGTGGTGGCCATGCTCAACCACCACGACCACCCGGCGGACCGGCCGGTGAACCTGGTCTTCATGGGCATGGGCGAGCCCCTGCACAACTTCGATCAGCTCATGACCGCCTTCGACACCCTCACCCATCCCGAGGGCCTCGCCATTCCCCCCCGGCGCATCACGGTCTCCACCGCCGGCCTGGTGAGTGGCATCCAGCGCCTGGGCGACCTGCCCCGGCGGCCCCGCCTGGCCCTCAGCCTCAACGCGACCACGGACGCCCGGCGCTCCCGCATCATGCCCGTGAACCGGGCCTGGGGCCTGGAGGACCTGGCCCAGGCCCTGGGGGACTTCCCCCTGCAGTCCGGCGAGCGCATCACCCTCGAGTACGTGCTGCTGAGCGGCGAGACCGACACCATGGAGGATGGGCGACGCCTGGCCGCCTTCGCCCGCCGCTTCCCCTCCAAGATCAACCTGATCCCCTTCAACCCCCACGAGGGCACGGGCTACGAGGCCCCCGACGAGGCTCGCATCAGCGCCCTCTGCCGCCTGCTGGTGGACGCCGGAGTACCTGTGAGCGTTCGACGCAGCCGGGGCCAGGACGTCTCCGGAGCCTGTGGTCAGCTGGTGCGCCAGGGTCAGGGGGCCCTGCCCCCCACCGAAGACTGAGGACGACGGCCCCGTTTCAGTCATGCTTGGGGAGTGGAACCCTCCCCCCAGCCCTTCTTCCAGACCCTGCATGCGCTCCTCAGTGCCGAGGGGGAGATCACCCTGGGTGAGCTCCTGGAGGCCGCTGGCGAGCAGACCTATGGGTTCCTGGTGCTGCTGCTCGCCCTGCCCAACCTGGTGCCCGGGCTGAACCTGGGGCTGGCGCCGGTGGGTGGCATCGGCCTCATCGGCCTGGGGGCCCAGCTGGCCTGGGGCACGCCGCACCCCTGGGTGCCAGCCCGAATCCAGGCCCAGCCCATCCACAAGGGGCGCATCAAGGACGCCCTGGCCCGACTGGAGGTTCAGCTCAACCGCTTCCGCTGGAGTAGCGCCGAGCAGCGGCCCCTCAGCCACCGCTGGGTGGGGTTCTGCATCGCCTGGACCGGCTTCCTCCTGGCCGTGCCCGTGCCCCTGCCCTTCGGCAACCAGCTGCCCGCGGCCATCCTCTGCCTCCTGGGTGCCGCCCTCCTGGAAGAGCGCCCCACCTGGGCCTGGATCGGCGCCGCCGCCATGGTGGGCAACACCATCTATTTTGCCTCCAGCTTCAGCCTGATTGCCAAGGCCTACCTGAAGGCCCTCCACGCCTTGGTGGGTTGATGCGCTTCGATGCCCTGACGCTCTTCCCAGAGTTTTTCGAGGCCGCCCGCTTGGGTGTCACGGGCCGGGCCTTCCGCGAGCTGGGCCATGAGCTTGCCACCCACAGCTTCCGTCCCTTCGCTGGGAACGCCTTCGGGCATGTGGACGACACACCCTTCGGCGGCGGCCCCGGCATGGTGCTGCGCCCCGAGGTCCTGCGGGACACCCTGGCCTCCGTACCCCGCACAGGCAGCGGCCGGGTCATCCACTTCAGCCCGGCCGCCCCGCCCCTCACCCACGCCAAGGTCCTGGAGCTGGCGGCCCTGGACCAGCTCATCCTGGTCTGCACCCGCTACGAGGGCCCCGACCAGCGGGCGATCCAGCGCTGCGTGGACGAGGAGCTGAGCATCGGGGAGGCCGTCCTCAGCGGGGGGGAGCTGCCGGCCCTCTTCCTCATCGATGCGGTCTGCCGCTGGCTGCCTGGCGTCCTCGGGAACCAGGGCAGTGCCGCCGCCGACAGCTTCGCCACGGGCCTGCTGGATCACCCCCACTTCACCCGCCCGGCGACCTTCGAGGGCCTGGAAGTGCCCGCCGTGCTCCAGGGCGGCGACCACGGGGCCATCCACCGGTGGCGTCTGCGCGAGGCCATGGCCCGGACCAAGCGCCTAAGGCCAGACCTCTGGGCCACCTACCTGCGCGACCGGCTGACCGAGCTGGACCGCCCCACCCAGTGGTGTGCCTGGCAGGTGGAACACCCCCAGGACTGGGAGCGCCCGAAACCCAAGGGGTGGAAGGGCTGGACTGGCCTCCAAGCCCTAGGCTAGGCCGAAAAGCCCCCGCTTCCCTTTTCCGGCCATTCCGATAGACTGGTGGACTCCCCGTTTGGGGACTTTCGAGCCATGTCCCTTGGGGACCGCTGGCCCAGGAGCCACCATGACCAACATCATCGACCGCCTCGAAGCGACCCTGCTTCGCACCGATCTGCCCCGCATCCTGCCCGGCGACACCGTCAAGGTGCACGTCAAGGTGAAGGAAGGGGAGAAGGAGCGCATCCAGCTCTTTCAGGGCATCGTCATCAGCATCAAGGGCGGCGGCATGCGCACCTCCTTCACCGTCCGCAAGGTTGCGAGCGGCGTGGGCGTAGAGCGCATCTTCCCCTTGAACAGCCCCACCATCGACAAGCTGGAAGTGCTGCGCCACGGCAAGGTCCGCCGCGCCAAGCTCTACTTCCTGCGCGACAAGCTCGGCAAGGCCGGTCGCCTCAAGGAGCGTCGCATCGTCAACTAGCCTTGACTCCAGATAATCCAGAGAGGGCGTCCTGCGGGGCGCCCTCTCTTCGTTCAGGAGCGGGGGACGCCGCCCTGTGCCAGAATCAGCGGAAGTAACTGCACGTTCCGGGAGGTCCCAATGAAGTCCGCTGCCCCCATCCTGCTGGCCGCCCTGGCTGCGGGGTCCCTGTGGGCCGAAGATTCCCGTCTCGGGGTGCAGGTCCAGCTGGCGTCCCCGCGGGGCGACCTCAAGAAGTTCGTGGACGGCAACCTGGGCCCCGGAGGAGGCCTCCACGGCACCTTCGACTTGGGGTACGGCCAGCTGCTACGCCCTCGCCTGGACTACACCCGCCTCCCAGAGGCCACCATCGGCGCCCGCCGCCAGCGCGCCACCTCCCTCAGCCTGGGTAGCGACTACCTCTTCTTCCTCGAGGGCAAGCCCGAGGGCCTCTACGTCGCCCTGGGCCTCTCGGCCATGCGCTGGTCCCTCCAGACCACCCTAGCCACTGGCCAGGCCACGACCGCCGCCAGCACCCACACCGGCCTCTCTTTCGGGATTGGCCACCTGTGGACCGAGACCCTCGGGACAGAGCTGCGCTACGGACACAGCCGGGTCTCCACGAACTTCTCCGCCAACACCCTCCAAGCAGAAATCACGCTCCGCTTCTAACCCCGTCAGCTAGAGGGCGAGCACTGCGTAGAGGATGGACAAGGCCGCACCGGCAAGCAGCCCTGTGGCCGCCAGGCGGGCCGTGCGCCGGGCGCCGAACAGATAGGTGTAGGCCGCTTTCACAACGTTGTTGCTGGCAGTCGCCAGGATGATGGCCTGCAGGATCTGGGGCGTACCCAGGCCCAGGTCGCCCTGCAGCACCGACAGTATGAAGGGCGTGATGTCCGAGCAGCCCACCAGGAAGGACAGGGCCCGGAGGCCCATGCCCTGGTAGTGGAGCAGGGCGTACTTCGTGGCCAGGGACACCACCACGAACATGAGGGCGAAGAAGAGGGCCGAGTTGAGCTCCAGGGGGTTCCTGCGCATGGAGGGCTCGAGGCCTTCGGCAGGCAACTCCGCCGCAGGCACCGGTGCGGTGGACTCCGCCGGCTCCCGGCGGAGCCAGAGCCCATAGGCCGCAGCACCTGCCGCAAGGACCAGCAGGGCCGGCCCGAGCTGGACCGCCGAGTGGAAGCGGAAGATGGCCACCAGGACCAGCACCCGGAGGTACATCATGCTGACGGCCATGAGGATCGCGGCGGCACTCTCCACCTCGTGCCCGGGGTCGGTCTTGGACTTCTTGGCCAGCACCAGCACCGCCAGGGTGCTGGAGTAGACCCCGCCGATGAGACCCGTGAGGAGCACGCCCTTCTTGGGGAAGAGGTAGGTCTGGAAGACATAGCCCAGGTACGAGATGGAGGTGGTGATGACCACCGCCATCCAGATCTGCCGGGGGCTCACGGGCAGGTTGCGAAGCAGGGTCCCCACCAGGCCCGTGGCCGTGTTCAGCTCGGGAATCAGGGGCAGCACCACGGCGGCGATCGCCAGGAACTTGCAGGCGGTGACCACCTCGCCCGTCTCCAGGCGGTCGGTGAACTGGCGCACCCGGCCCTTGGAGTGCAGCACGAAGAGGATCGAGACCCCGTAGAGCACCAGGAACCAGTGGGGCTGGTACAGCGCCACTGGGCCGGTGGCGTAGGTCAGCAGCGCAATGAGGACCCCGATCATGCCAGGGCTCTTCTGCTGGTGGACCTTGTTGCTGTAGTAGACCACCAGGAACGGCACGAGGGCGGCCAGGCCCACCAGGAAGGCCGTCGTGCCCGCCCCCGGAATCTGGCAGAGCATGAAGCCCAGCATGCCGATGAAGACAAAGGTGCGGACCGTGCCGAAGGTCTCGTACTTCTGTTCGGACTCGTAGTAGTCCCGCAGACCGATGCCGATCAGCGCGCTGATGGCCAGGGTGAGCAGGAAGGGTGTGACTTGCGGAGGCAGCATTCAGGACTCCCTCTCAGGGGGCAGAGCATCCAGCCTACAGCCCGTAGTCGCTCCAGCGGCGAGCAACCCGTTCCAGCACGTCGTCAGGAAAGGCCAGGTCCCGGGGCCACTCGCGGGGATAGCCGTCCCAGGGCTTGTTCTTGCGGGTGGCATCGACGCCCACCTTGCTGCCGTAGGCGAAGCGATCGGCGGCGTGGTCCAGCACGTCCAGCGGCCCCTCCGTGAACAGCAGGTCCCGCTTGGGATCCACGTTGCTGGTGAGCCGGAAGAGGACCTCCGTGAGGTCGTGGGGATCGATGTCCTCGTCCACGATGACGATGCCCTTGGTGAACATGATCTGGCCCGTGCCCCAGATGGCACTCATGACCTTCTGTGGGTGCCCGGGGTACTCCTTCTTCATGCTCAGGATCACCAGGTTGTGGAAGGCCCCGGCGGCGGGCAGGTGCATGTCGCAGATCTCGGGCAGCACCATGCGCAGCAGCGGAAGGAAGATGCGCTCAGTGGCCAGACCCAGGTAGGCGTCCTCCTGGGGGGGGCGGCCGACGATGGTGGCGGGAAACACCGGGTGCTTCCGCATGGTGATGGCTTCCACGTGCAGCACTGGGTAGTCGTCGGCCAGGGAGTAGTAGCCCGTGTGGTCGCCGAAGGGGCCCTCCCGGCGCAGCTCGCCGGGAAGCACGTAACCCTCGATGACAAGCTCTGAGTCCGCCGGCACCTCCAGGTCGTTCGTGATGCAGCGCACCGTCTCGATGCCTTCGCCCCGCAGGAAGCCGGCGAACATGACCTCGCTGATGAAGGGCGGCAGGGGGGCCGTGGCGGCATAAGTGAGGGCCGGATCGCCGCCAAAGGTCACAGCCACAGGCATGCGCTCGTCGGCGTCATAGCCATGGCGGTTGCGGGCGCCGTCGTGGTGCAGCTGGGTGTGGAAGCCCAGGGTGCGGTCGTCATAGACCTGCAGCCGGTAGAGGCCCATGTTGCGGTGGCCCGTCTCCTTGTTGCGGGTGTGGCTCATGCCCAGGGTGATGAAGGGGCCCCCGTCCTCGGGCCAGGTGGTGAGCACCGGCAGGTCTGTGAGGCGGATCTGGTCGCCCGTCAGGATCACTTCCTGGCAGAGGCCCTTGCGCACGGTCTTGGGCAGCCAGGAGCCGACCTCCACCAGGGACATGAGCTTGCCCAGCTTCTCGAAGAGGGTGGCGCCGGGCTTGGGCATGGCCTTCTGCACCAGGGCCTCGATGCGATCAGCCAGGGCATCCAGGCCCCGGGGCTCGCCGTCCACGCCCAGGGCCATCTCCATGCGCTTCAGGCTGCCAAAGACGTTCATGGCCACCGGGATGCTCTTGCCCGTGGGGCGCTCGAACAGCAGGGCCTTCCCGCCCCCCGCCTGCTTGGAGACCCGGTCGGCGATGGCGCCCATCTCCAGGAAGGGATCCACCTCCGGACCCACCCGGCTCAGCTC
>CAITBU010000414.1 GCA_903890595.1 uncultured Holophagaceae bacterium
AAACAGGTCGTCTACGTCTCAGCCACGCCCGGGGACTATGAGCTGCGCCAGTGCGGCGGCGCCTTCGTGGAGCAGGTGGTGCGCCCCACGGGGCTGGTGGACCCCATCGTGGAGGTGCGGCCCGTGGGCACCCAGGTGGACGATCTGCTGGCGGAGATCCGGGAGGTCACGGCCCGGGGTGAGCGGGTGCTGGTGACGGTGCTGACCAAGAAGCTGGCGGAGCAGCTGACCAGCTACTACCGCGAGCTGGGCATCAAGGCCGAGTACCTGCATAGCGAGATCGACACCCTGGAGCGGGTGGAGCTGCTCAAGAACCTGCGCCGGGGGGTGTTCGATGTGCTGGTGGGCATCAACCTGCTGCGGGAGGGCCTGGACCTGCCAGAGGTCACCCTGGTGGCCATCCTGGACGCGGACAAGGAGGGCTTCCTCCGCAATGCCCGCAGCCTCATCCAGACCATCGGCCGGGCGGCGCGCAACGTCCGGGGCAAGGCCATTCTCTATGCGGATGTGATGACCGGCTCCATGAAGCAGGCCATCGGCGAGACCGAGCGGCGGCGCCTCAAACAGCTGGCCCACAACGAGGCCCACGGCATCACGCCGGAGACGGTGAAGCGCAACCTGGACGACGTCATGGGCGAGGCCCTGGCCCGGGAGTTCATCAACCTGGTGAAGGAGGAGGCCGCCGCCGAGGAGCCGCTGCTCTACCTGGAGGACAAGGCCTTCGAGCGGGAGCTGGCCAAGCTGGAGAAGAAAATGAAGGAGCTGGCTTCGCAGATGAAGTTCGAGGAAGCCGCAGCTCTTCGTGACCGGATATTGCGCGCCCGGCGGGACAGGCTCATTCAGGTGAACTGAAAAGGGCCTTTTGACGGGGATAAATGAGATGGACGGGGATAAGGATACCCGTCCGCATTCTGGGTATTTGGAAGGGCTTTGGAACCGCGGAGAACGGCCTGAGTGCTTGGGTCGGAAAAGCTTCTTAGCCGGGGATGGACGGGGAGGAGCGGGATAAAGCACTTGGGGCCGTGCTACACGGCGCATGGGCTCCATCTCGGGGCGCCGCTGCCGCGCCTCTTGGGGGGCGCGGCCGTGGCACCCCGGGATGACTTCCGGCGACGCCGGAAGCCGCCTGTGGCGGGCCCATGCCTGAATGCTCGGCGCTGCCCCCGAAAGCTAGGACAGACCATCTGCGGCCATCTGCGTCATCTGCGGTTGCTCTTTTATTTCCCCTGTCGTTTTCTTGCATCCCCGTCCATCTCTCTTATCCCCGTCCAAATTTCTTTTTCCTACCAACCAGCCACCCCTTTCAGGTGGCCGGGAAGGGGCCGAGGGTGGGAAACTGGTGGCTTCCCCCGGAGCTGCGATGGCCAAGAATCCTTACCAGAACGATGTGGTCATCTCCTGGGCTGAGCTGCACCGGGACACCCGGTACCTTTCCCACGAGCTGCACCAGCTGGGGCAGTGGAAGGGCATCATCGCCATCACCCGCGGTGGCCTGATCCCCGCGGCGCTCATCGCCCGGGAGCTGAACATCCGGCTGATCGACACCATCTGTGTCACCAGCTACGGCGCCGAGGCCTCCGGCGAGGCGGAGCAGCTGGCGGGCCAGGCCAAGGTGCTCAAGGGCGTGACGGGCGACGGCGACGGCTTCCTGCTCATCGACGACCTGGTGGACACCGGCGGCACGGCCCGGCTGGTGCGCAGCCTCGTGCCCAAGGCCCACTTCGCGACCCTCTACGCCAAGCCTGCAGGACTGCCCATCGTGGACACCTTCGTGAAAGAGTTCGAGCAGGACAAGTGGATCTACTTCCCCTGGGACATCGAGTACAAGTTCGCCACCCCCATCCGCGACCGGGCCCTGCCCGACTAACTCGAACCGGTTCTCGCAAAGTCTGGTTCTAGCGCAGAGGCGGCCTTGGTGCAGGCACTCCATGTCTCCGGACCACTGTTGCAGCACTCTGGCAAAGAACGCCACCCCCCCGCTCCACCGGCTTGGGGTGCGATTATTTCTTGCGGAGTCCAGAAGTAAAATTAAACATGTGAATTATAAACATATACAAATTATGAATTTGGTAGATGCGGACTGATGACGGCGATAGTTTCTCCCAAACCATCCTCACAAGGAGAGAAACATGAACCGCATGAGCCTCGCTGCAATGCTTGCTCTCATTGTTGGGTTTCCGCTCAGTGCCCAATCGCACCCTGGAATACAGCAGAAAATTGATAGAGGATGCGACTCCCCCTATTTTGATGAGGTCAACATGACTTGGACCTGCGGAAGTGGGCCTGGCGGTCTAAATGCGGCCGTCGGGACTTGTGACACAGCGCGATGCCCAGATTTCTGTGGCTTCCGCAACCCCCAAGGCAAACTCGGTCCGTCGCAGTGCGGAGCAGGCCCCGGAAAATGTGAAGATAACGGCAATAATTGCACCTGCAAAGCCGAAGCGAAGCATCGCCCCATGCCGATTGCAGGCTAGAGCTTCAAACAGTCAGGACATCTGGCCACTGGAGGACCTATGAGGGCAATTGGGCTCATGACTGTGTTGTCCTTTTGCAGCAGTATCCTCCCGGCCCAAATCCCTCTGGACTTGGGGGGGCGTCAGGAAATCCTCATCGAGCGGCAGGTAATGCGCCGCCATATCGGACAGGGAGACTATGCGCCGGCCCCCGGGCTGCCAGTTCTTTCGGCGATGTTTCCCGCCGAAGGCCGACAACAGTTGGGTTGGGACGGCCACGGCGCCTACCAGATAGACATCCGAGCCAGTGGTGCCATCACCCTTTCTCAGGGTCGCCTCGTGAGGGTTGGCTCCGGCGAAGCTGGATGGTTCTGGAGCCGGCCCCAGCCTCTGCCCATCCGGAAGGGAAAAGACACCGACTTCACCCTTTTGGGGGCTTGGCAGGACGCCCTGCTGTTCATCCAGCACCAGCGTCTGGAGGCGAAGATCCCCGGATCCCCGGGCGAGATGGACCAGACGCAGCAGAAACTTGTTCGGGTGGATACCATCACCGGAGAGGTGATCTCGTTGCTCGAGATTGCCCCAGCCCTGGCTGGCCGCTTCACCACCGTTTTCAGCAACGATGCTTTCTATGTCTTCATGGGCAGTGGGCTAGCCGTCCGTATCCGCACGGACCGAGAGCCCTGGCAGGCCACGACACTTTCTGAGAACTACTGGAAGGACCTCAAGATTCCTCTTCGGAAGGAGACCGAGGGGCGCCTGAATCCCCTCATCTTCGGAAAGGCATTCCTAGACGGCCAAGGGGGGATCCTCATCCCCACTCAGGCCGACCTCCCCTTTGAGGCCTCGGAGATACCCAACTTCTGGGCAGAGCTACCAGACGAGGACAGGCTTCAGGCGATCAAGAGTGGCCAGTGGCCACCGGTTCCAGGCCGAGAGTTTGGCTGGAAGAGCGAGGTGTACTTTCTAAAATTCGATCCTCAGACGAGCACCTTCGGCTTGGCAGACCGCACTTCCTACGAGCACCTGATCCAGGAAGAATCCAACCACACGGTGATGCAGCGCTTGCTTCGACGACTAACGCCGGTGCTCTACACCACCAAGGGGGACCGGATCGAAATTTTGAACGGGGTGGCTCCCGACCCACCCAAGGACCCCACAGTCTTGCCACGGGAGTCTGGACCCAAGGTGGCACCAGTGGTCCAGAGCCCCGGTTCACCGTTCTAACTGCACGCCGGAGGAATTGGCTACCGCCCATCCCAGCGCTTCTGCAGGCCATCCAGCATGGCCTCGGGGGTGGTGGTGCGCACGAGGAGGGCCTGGTCGATGGGGCGTACGAAGCCTTCGCGCTCGGCGTGGTCCAGGAGCTCCAGGAGGGGGTCGTAGTAGCCCTCGATGTTAAGGACGCCGCAGGGCTTGGCGTGGAGGCCCAGGCGGGCCCAGGTGAAGACCTCGAAGAACTCCTCGAAGGTGCCGATGCCGCCGGGGAAGGCGATAAAGGCATCCGCCAGCTCCGCCATGCGGGCCTTGCGGGCGTGCATGGTGGCCACCACTTCCAGCGTGGTGAGGCCCTGGTGCTGG
Organism: uncultured Holophagaceae bacterium; assembly: GCA_903890595.1. Classification (GTDB taxonomy): domain Bacteria; phylum Acidobacteriota; class Holophagae; order Holophagales; family Holophagaceae; genus Geothrix. The sequence continues at coordinate 4,035 of CAITBU010000414.1, forward strand.
ATCTCCAGGTCCTTGAGGCCCCCCACGGAGACGCCGTGGACGGGGCCGCCCTCAGCCAGGGCGCCGTCCGCCAGGCGCTTCATGAGGCCCGTGTTGGAGCCGCCGTAGACGGTGGCCAGGCCCCGGCGGGCCAGCGCCCGGCCCAGGGCCTCAGCGGCGGCACCAAAGGCGGGGTTGTGGCCGGGCGTGGAGCCCAGGAAGACGCAGACCGAGCGCACGGTGACTCCTACTTGGCGTACTGCTGGATGACCCGCTCGATGGCGGCGCGGCAGGCGGCGCAGAAGCCGACCTCATCCCGGGTGAACATCAGGCAGTCCTCCTGGCTACGGAAGTAGCCCAGGGCTTCGTAGTTGGCGCCCTCGAAGGCGCCCACCTTGCCGCTGTAGGCATCGGTGCCCAGGAGGCGGGTCTCGAAGACCTTCTCCTTGGCGAAGAGGTCGTCCATAGCGGACTCGGGCTGCTGAGCCGCCCGGATGGCCCGGCGCTCCTTCTGCGTGGCCCGGCTGTAGGTCTCGAACTCGGCCTTCTTCCAGGGGGTGGGCAGGGGGATGCCGGGGCTCAGGAA
>CAITBU010000415.1 GCA_903890595.1 uncultured Holophagaceae bacterium
AGATTCCACAGATTGCGCGCCGACCCACCCCCCGCATGAGCCCGCCGAAGGCGGCTTCCGGCAGTGCCGGAAGTCAGCCCGGGGTGCCACGGCCGCGCCCCCCAAGAGGCGCGGCAGCGGCGCCCCGGGCTGGAGCCCATGCTCAGGTTCCTCTCAGAACCAAGCAGTGCATCGCAGTTATCCCCGTCTATCCCTTTGATCCCCGTCAAAAGCACTTGAGCCTTTTTCGGGAATCGGCTTAGCGATCCAGCTCACCCGCAATAACATTCATCGCGCCGAGGACGGCGACGGCGTCGGCGATCAGGCCGCCCTTCACCTGGTCCTCGAAGCTGCTGAAGATGGGGAGGCAGGGGGGACGGACGCGGATGCGGTAGGGGTTCTTGCCGCCATCGCTGACGATGTAGAAGCCCAGCTCGCCGTTGGCGGCTTCCGTGGCGCAGTAGACCTCGCCCACGGGCATCTCCATGCCGTGCATGATCAGCTTGAAGTGGTGGATGAGGCTCTCCATCCGGTTGTAGACCTTGTCCTTGGTGGGCAGGGCCACCTTGGGATCGTCCACGATGATGGGGCCGGGCTCCAGCCGATCCAGCACCTGCCGGATGATGCGCAGGCTCTGGCGGATCTCCTCGATGCGGACCAGGTAGCGGTCCCAGACGTCGCCGGTGGTACCCACGGGAATGTCGAAGTCGTAGGTCTCGTAGCCCAGGTAGGGCTGGGACTTGCGCAGGTCCTGGGGGACGCCGGCGGCGCGGAGGCAGGGGCCGGTGTAGCCGTAGCTCACCGCCTCTTCGGCGGTGATGGCCCCGACGCCCGCGGTGCGGTCTCGCCAGATGGGGTTGTGGGTGAGCAGGGCCTCCACCTCATCGATGGCCGCGCTGCAGTCCACGAGGAACTGCTCGGTCTTGGGGACGAAGCTCTCGGGCAGGTCGCGGAAGAGGCCGCCGATGCGGGTGAAGCTGGTGTGCAGGCGCTGCCCCGAGGCCAGCTCGAAGAGGTCGTAGGCGGACTCGCGCTGCTTGAAGAGGTAGAGGAAGGCCGTGAAGGCGCCGATGTCCACGGCGTTCACACCCACGCAGACGATGTGGTCGGCGACCCGGGCCAGCTCGGAGACGAGGACGCGGATCTGCTGGGCGCGGGGCGGGGCCTCGATGCCCAGGAGCTTCTCCACCGCCAGGGTGTAGCCCACGTTGTTCATCAGGGAGCTGCAGTAGTTCAGGCGGTCCGTGAGGGGGATGAACTGCTGGTAGCTGAGGCTCTCGCCCAGCTTCTCGACGCCGCGGTGCAGATAGCCCATCTCGGGGATGGCCCGGGTGATGGTCTCGCCCTCGAGTTCGAGGACGATGCGCAGGGTGCCGTGGGTGGTGGGGTGCGACGGCCCCATGTTGACGAGCATCCGGTCGCCGTCGAGCTTCAGCTGAGAGAGGTCGATGGAATCCATGGTTCAGCCCCGCCGTTCGCCGTTGTTGTAGGGGGCGGTGCAGCCTTCCATGCAGAAGGCATCCCCGCCATCGAGGGGGAAGTCCTTGCGCAGGGGGTGGCCCGGGAAGTCCTGCCACATGATCAGTCGGCGCAGGTCCGGATGGCCGGCGAAGGTGATGCCGAACAGGTCAAAGACCTCGCGCTCAAACCAGTTGGCGGTCTTGAACTGCAGGGCGAGGGTGGGTACGGAGGCCCCATCCGCCACGGGCACCTTGATCCGCAGGCGCTCCTGGCTGGCCAGGTTGAGCCAGTGGTAGACCACGTCGAAGCGCAACTCGCGCTCGGGCCAGTCCACGGCAGTGATGTCCACCAGGAACTGGAAGCCCTCGCGGTAGAGCAGGTCCACCACGGGCAGAAGAGAGGCGGGGCCGATGACGATGGTCTGGTCGCCGCGGAAGTCATGGCGATCCGTGATGGCGTCCGGCAGCTGTGCGTCGATGTGCTCGGTGATCATGGTCGGTTCCCTAGAAGATCGTCCCGGCGCCGCGCTCAGCAGCGTCCGCCAGCATTTCCCGGATGGCCTGCTGCGCAGTGACACCCTTGGCGGCCTCGTAGGCCTCCTGCTGGGCGAGGCTCTCGTAGAAGCGGGCGATGTGGTCCTTGCGCATGGAGAGGGATTCCTTCTCGATCTTCTCCTGCAGCTTCATGACGCCGTAGATCATGCTCTCGGGCCGGGGCGGGCAGCCGGGGACGTAGACGTCCACGGGGATCACCCGATCGATGCCCTGGAGGGTGGCGTAGGTGCGGTACATCCCACCGGAGCTGGCGCAGACGCCCACAGAGATGACCCACTTGGGCTCGGCCATCTGGGCGTAGATGGTGCGGAGCACCGGGGCCATCTTGTTGGTGATGGTGCCCAGCACCAGCATCATGTCGCTCTGCCGGGGGCTGAAGCGCATGGCCTCGGCACCGAAGCGGGCGAGGTCATACTTCGACGACATCATGCTCATGAACTCGATAGCACAGCAGGCCACGCCGAAGGGCATGGGCCAGAGGCTGTTCTTGCGCCCCCAGTTGACCACCGCATCCAGGCGGGTGGTCAGCACGGCGTCATTGATGTTCAGCTCGGACATCTCAGCGCTCCCACTCGAAGGCGCCCTTGCCCCAGGCGTACACGAAGCCCACCAGGAGGGTCGCCATGAAGCTCAGCATGACGGCGAAGGTCTCGGGGTGCTGCTTGAAGGTCACGGCCCAGGGCAGCAGGAAGGCGGCTTCCACGTCGAACAGGATGAAGAGCATGGCGGTGAGGTAGAACTTCACGGAGTACTTCCGCCGGGCCCCATCCTGCAGGGACGGCACGCCGCACTCGTAGGGACGCAGCTTGGCCTCCTGGGCGTTGGAGGGCTTGAACACGTTCAGCACCTTGCCCGACAGGATCAGGATGGCAAGGGCCGTCACAGCGGCAACCATCATCAGGATCAGGACCGACAGGAAGGGCGATGCGGGATGGGCCATGGCGCTCTCGGGCGGAGGATTCCGCGAGGGTCCAGCTTAGCGTCCTTTGGAGGCCTTTGGCTGGGCCAAGATCACAAGGCACCGGGGTTCCGGGCCGGTCCGGGGCAGAGCCACCATTCCCATTGGCCCCCACCCCACCTAGAATCAAGTCTCCAGCCTCCTGACGGGAAAACCATGAGCGACCTCAAGCTGCGTGTGAAGCACATGATCATCGAGCGCCTCAAGCTCGAGGGGATGACCCCGGATCAGATCGACGACGCCGCGCCCCTCTTCGGCGACGGGCTGGGCCTGGACTCCATCGACGCCCTGGAGCTGGTGCTGGGCATCGAGCAGGTCTTTGGGGTCAAGATCGAGGACGAGGCTGCCGGCCTCCAGGCCTTCAAGTCCGTGCAGGCCCTCACCGACTTCATCGCTGAGCACACCAAGAGCTGAGTAGCCATGTCTGAGATCCCGGCCCACCTGCCGCACCGCTACCCCTTCCTGCTGGTGGACCGGATCCTCGAGCGGGAGCCCGGCCAGCGCGTGGTGGCCGAGAAGCTGGTCACCGCCGGCGAGCCCTACCTCCAAGGGCACTTCCCCGGCCGACCGCTGGTGCCCGGGGCCCTGCTGGTGGAGATGCTGGCCCAGGCCGGCGGCTTCCTGGAGGAGGCCTCCCTCCACGGGGCAGGCATCTTTCTGGCGGGCATCCAGGACGCCCGCTTCCGCGCCCCGGCCTTCCCGGGGGACCGCCTGCTCCTGGAGGTCCGCCTGGTCGGAGCCTTTGGCGGCCTCATGAAGCTGGCGGGCACCATCACCTGCGAAGGGCGGGAGGTCTGCACCGCCAGCCTCCTGGTGAAGCGCCTATGACCGGCCGCCGGGTCGTGGTCACGGGCCTCGGCGTGGTCTCCTCCCTGGCCCCAGACCGGGAAGGGACCTGGGCCGCCATGCTGGAGGGCCGGGATGGCCTGGGCCCCCTCACCCGCCTGGACCTGCCCTTGGAGCCAGCCCAGATCGCCGGCCAGGTCCCCCTGGCGGCCCGCCGCCACCAGACCCTCTGCGAGCGCATGGCCCTGCTGGCCCTGGAGGAGGCTCTGGACGGCTTCCTCCCCCGCGGGGACCCGGCCCGGGTGGGCGTCTTCCAGGGCGCCGGCACCAGCGGCCTGCCCGTGGCCGAGGCCTACCTGTCCGAGCGCCTGGCCGGCCGCCGGGGCCGCGCCGCCGAGCCCGCCTACCAGAGTCCCTGCACCGTCACGGACGCCCTGGCCCGTCGCCTGGGTGCCGAGGGCCCCCGAAGCACCGTGATGAATGCCTGCTCCTCGAGCCTGCTGGCCCTGGGCCAGGCCTTCGAGCGCCTGGCCGCCGGCGAGCTGGACCTGGCCCTGGCGGGTGGGGCCGAGAGCCTCTGCCGCACCACCTACGCCGGGTTCTCCTGCCTGAAGGCCGTGGACTCCCAGAAGTGTCGCCCCTTCAGCCGAGACCGGGCCGGCCTGAACCTGGGCGAGGGCGCTGTGCAGGTGCTGCTGGAGCCATTGGACCTGGCCCAGGCCAGGGGGGCCACCATCTACGCCGAAGTTCTGGGCTACGGCGCCAGCATGGACGCCCACCACCCCACCGCCCCCCACCCCGAGGGCGAAGGCGCCGCCCGGGCCCTGGCCATGGCGCTGCGACTGGGCGGGCTCGACCCGACCTCGGTGGACCTGGTGTCCGCCCACGGCACCGCCACCCCGGCCAACGACGGCGCCGAGTGCCTGGCCGTCCGCCGAGCCCTGGGGAAGGCCGCCGAGGCCGTCTCGGTGACCAGCACCAAGAGCCAGTTCGGCCACACCTTGGGTGCCGCCGGCGCCTTCGGGGCCGCCGCCGCCATCCTGGCCCTGCGGGACCAGGTGGTAAGCCCCACCCTGCGCCTGGAGGACCCGGACCCCGTGTGCGACCTGGACTGCACAGCGCTGGTGGCGCGGCAGCGGCAGGTACGGGCGGCGCTCGTGAATGCCTTCGCCTTCGGTGGCAACAACGTGTGCCTGGCCCTCCGCCGCTGGGAGGGCCGATGAGCGATACCAGCCTTGTCATCACCGGCCTGGGCCTGGTGCTGCCCTGCGGCGACGGCCTCGACGCCCCCCGGGCTAGCCTCGCCGAGGGCCAGCCCTGCTTCAAAGACCTGCCCGAGGCCCTGGGCACGGGCCGGGGCGCCGCCTGCACCGCCTTCGCCCCCGCCGGCATCATCCCCCCCATGCAGCTGCGCCGCCTGGACCGCCTCTCCCGGTTCGCCTGGGTGGCCGCCCACCGAGCCTTCGAGGATGCGGGGCTGGAGCCCCGGTCCCTGGGGGAACGGATCGCCGTATGCGTGGGCAGCATGACTGGAGGCAGTGAGGCCAGCGAGGCCTTCATGCGCCCCTACCTGCAGCGTGGGCCCGAGGGCGCTTCGCCCATGGTGTTCCCCAACACCGTGGCCAACGCCGCCAGCGGCCACCTGGCCCTGGCCTTTGGCCTCAAGGGTCCCAGCGCCACCTTTGTGGACCGGGAGAACGCCACCTTCACCGCCCTGGAGCAGGCCGCCCGCTGGCTCCGCAGCGGCCAGGTCGATGCCGCCCTGGTGCTCGGCGCCGACGGCCTCTTCCCCCTCCTGCTGGAGCTCTGCCGAGGCACGGGGCGACTGGACCGCCACGGCCTGCCAGAGGCCGGCTCAGGGCGGGGCTTCCTCCCTGGCGAGGGCGCCCAGGCCTTCCTGCTGGAGCGGGCCCCGGACGCCGCCGCACGGGGTGCCCGGCCCCGAGCCACCCTCTGCGCCCTGGCTGCGCGCTCAGCGGCGGAACCATCGGCCGAGGCCCGTACCCGCGCCCTGGCGGCGGCGGTGGCGGTCCTGGGCGAGGCCCCGCCCGACCACCGCATCGGCGGCGCCAGCGGCCTGGCCCGCCTGGACGCGCCCGAGGCAGCCCTGGCCGCCCTGCACCCGCGCTGGCCCCGAGCCCTCCACCCCAAGCTGCTCTGGGGCGAGTTCGCCGGGTCCGGCGGCCAGCTCCTGGCGGCGGCCCTGCTCGGCCAGGGGGGGCGCACCCTGCTCACCGCCCCTGCCTCCTCCGGTGCGCAGTTCGCGGCGCTGCTGGAAGTCGCTAGTCTGGAAACACCATGAACCAACGGGACCAGATCAGCGTCAGCGGCCAGCACATCCTCTGGGTGGCGGGCCTGGGCGTCGGCGCTCTGACCCTGGCCTTCGTCCTGGGCATCCAGGTCGGCAAGAACAGCGCCTCCTGGCGCAAGCCCGCCCAGCGCAGCGTGGAGGAGGAGCTGAAGGAGCTGCCGGAGCCGCTCCTGGATCAGCTGAAGATCTTCGAAGGTGAAGGCCCGGACAAGCTGGTGCCTGCGGCGAAGGTGGAGGCCGCTCCGACCAAGGAGGAACCCAAGGCCGAGGCCAAGCCAGCGGAGAAGAATCCGGAACCGAAGCCGGAGTCCTGGACCCTGCAGCTCATCGCCACCACCGACGCCGGCGAAGCCAAGCGGGTGGCCGCCAAAGCCAAGGCCGCCGGCTTCCCCACCGCCACCCTGAAAGAAAAGGGCCAGTGGAAGGTGCGCCTCACCACCCCCGCCGAGCGCGCTGTCATGGACAAGAACGCCGAAAAACTGAAGAAGGCCGGCGTCAAGAGCAGCCCGGTCAAAGTCGAGTAGCTCCGGCTTTTCAAGATCAAAAGCGGAACCGCAGATGACGCCGATGACGCAGAGGAAAACAGGCAAGGGGTGGCTGAAAAGAAAGGAAGGAACGCGGAGGAAAACCGAGGGGCCGAGGAGAGCGGAGAACGGCCTGGGTGCTTGGGTCGGAAAAGCTTCTTAGCCGGGGATGGACGGGGAGGAGCGGGATAAAGCACTTGGGGCCGTGCTGCACGGCGCATGGGCTCCAGCCCGGTGTGACTTCCGGCCTCGCCGGAAGCCGCCGTAGGCGGGCCCATGCAGGAGTGGGTCGGCGCGCATCTGTGTAATCCGTGAAATCTGTGGCCCGCTTTTGCGTTTGAACCACTGGAGAGGGTCGGCGCCCATCTGCGTACTCTGCGCCATCTGTGGTTCCGCTGTTGACCTTGAATGGCTGAGGCTGAAGATGGCCGAAACCCGGGAAATCTTTATCACCGTCCATCCCTTTGATCC
>CAITBU010000416.1 GCA_903890595.1 uncultured Holophagaceae bacterium
CCCGCATGGTCAAAGTGCAGGTGGGTGAGGATGGCCATGGTGATGTCCTCGGGCTTGACGCCCACTGCAGCGAGGCTGGCGTCCAGCAGGCCCCGACCCGCCAGCTTGAAGCGGGCCATGAAGTCGTCGCTCTCCTTGTCACCGTTGCCGTTCTCCACCAGGATCACGTGCTTCTTGCCGTCCACCTCGCCGCGGATGAGCAGACAGTTGGTGGCGAGCAAGATCTGGTTGTCCGCATCGGCGGGATGGACCCGGTTCCACACGGCCTTGGGCACCGTGCCGTACATGGCGCCGCCGTCCAAACGGAAGGTGCCGGCACTGACGAACTGGACATCCCAGGGACCGAGCTGCATGGCGTTCTCCTTCAAGACGGGTTTGGAGCTTAGAACGCCAGCACCTTTTGGGCGGCGGCGTAGACTTTGTCGGTGTTGGGCAGGGTGGCGCGCTCGAGAATGCGGTTGAAGCCGACGGGGGTAAACTCGCTGCCCACGCGGGTCACGGGGGCGTCCAGCCAGGGGAAGCACTCGGAGGCTGCGATGGCCGCTAGCTCCCCGCCGAAGCCGCCGAAGACCTTGTCCTCGTGAGCGATGACCAGGCGGTGGGTCTTCTTCACGGAGCGCACGATGGCCTCCGTGTCCAGGGGGCTCAGGCAGCGCAGGTCAACAACTTCGACGGAGTGACCTTCCTTCTCCAGTCGGGCTGCGGCTTCCAGGGCGAAGTGCACCGGCGTGCCGTAGGCCAGGATGGTGAGGTCCGTACCCGCCCGGCGGACGCGGGCCTTGCCGAAGGGCACGGCGAAGTCCGGGGGTACCACGGCGTGAGCCATCTTGGCGTTGTAGAGGAACTTTGGCTCGAGGTAGAGGGTGGTGCCGCGGCTGCGCAGTGCCGTGCGCAGGAGGCCCGCCGCATCGTCGGCAAAGGCCGGGACGACCACGCGGATGCCCGGGAGGGTGGTGAGCCAGCCCTCCACGTTCTGGGAGTGGTAGAGGCCGCCGCCGATGTAGCCACCGGAGGCGATGCGGACGGTGATGTTGGGCGAGAACTGGCCCTTGCTGCGCCAGTAGTCGTGGCTGGTCTCCACGATCTGCTCGGCGGCGGGCCAGATGTAGTCGGCGAACTCGGCGCCCTCCACCACCACGCGGATCTTGTCATCCAGGCGGGAGAAGCCATTGGCCGTACCCACGATGAAGTCCTCGGCGATGGGGCCGTTGAAGACCCGCGCCGAGCCGAACTCCTGCTGGAGGCCCTTGGACACGTTGAAGATGCCGCCCTTCTCCTTGTTGGCCATGTCCTGGCCCCAGATGAAGGTGTCCGGGTTGTGGCGGAACTCGGCCTTGAGGGTCTGGTTCAGGGCCGTGATGACGCTGATGGTCTCGCCTGTGGCGGTGTGGGTGCCCTCGGGATACTCCGGCGACACCCAGGCCTCCGGCAGCACGAAGTCGTGGATGCTGGCGGGAGCGGGGGCGGGGGCGGCCATGGCGTGGTCGTGGGCCGCCAGGTAACGGGCCTGGTTCTCGGTCTCGATGGCCTGCAGCTCGTCTTCACTCAGGCCGTTGGCCAGGCAGTAGGCCCGGAAGCGGGGCAGGGGATCCTGGGCCCGGGCCGCGGCCCGCTCGGCCTCGTCCCGGTAGAGCTCGTGCCGGTCGCTGTTGGAGTGGCTGCCGATGCGGACGCAGGTGGCGTAGACCATGGCGGGTCCAGCGCCGGTGCGCACATAGGCCACGGCCTCATCCATGGCCCGGCGGGAGCCGTGGAAGTCCAGCCCGTCGCACTTGATGATCCGCAGGTTCGGGAAGCCGCTGAAGTTGTCGCAGATGTGCTCGTTGGCGCTCTGGTCCTGCTTGGGCACGGAGATCCCGTAGCCGTTGTCCTGGACCACGAAGATCACCGGCAGCTTCTCCCGGTCGGCACCGTTGATGCTCTCGAAGCAGTAGCCCTCGGAGAGGGAGGACTCGCCCTGGCTGGTGAACACGATGCTTTCGCGACCGTAGTGCTTCACGGCCCGGCCCAGGCCTACCGCATGCTGGGTGTGGTTGCCCGTGAGGCTGGAGACGTTCTGGATGCCGATGGAGGGCTTGGCGAAGTGGTTGCTCATGTGGCGGCCACCGCCCGCCACGTCCGTGTCCTTGGAGATGCCGTTGAGGATGATCTCCTCCGGCGTGATGCCGCCGGCGAGGACCGTGAGCAGGTCCCGGTAGTAGGGGAAGAGAAAGTCCTGGCTGGCCCGAAAGGTGAGTCCCAGAGCCAGCTGAATGCCGTCGTGGCCAGCACAGGGGGCATGGTAGGACCACCCCAGGGCCTGCTTCAGGTAGTTGGGGGCCTTGTCGTCCAGGATGCGGCCCAGCTGCATCAGGCCGTACCAGCGGCAGAGGTCCTCCCGGCTCGGGCCGGTCGGCATCACCAGGCCTTCAGGGGTCGCTTGCACCGGGTCAGTCATTTCCAAGATTCACCTCCAGGTGCAGGTCTGCGCCAGCAGGAGGCGCGGCAGCCATCAAACGTTGGTCAGCCAAGGTTCCACACCAGGGGCGACCCCTCGCGATGGGCTTCCGTGAAGGCCTTGGCGGTACGGCGAAGGGCAGAGCCCAGCGTCATGTCCTTGCCATCCGGGAACCACAGGGTGGCCCCGGTGGGGTGCACCCCCAGGGTCTCCTGCAGGCGTCCCAGAATGGTCGCCACCCCCGCCTCGGAGGTGTGCGGGAGGACAAGCAGGTACTGATCCGCTGACAGCTCCACCAGCAGGTCTTCGCCCCGCAGGAGGGCCATCGCCTTGGCAAAGCCCTTCTTGGTGCCGACCTGCATGGGCTGGGACCACAGGGCCATGCCCAGGGGCTCCCGACGCCGTCGGGCCATGAACAGCGCAGGTTTCATCCAAACCTCGAGGTAGCGCCGATTGGGCAAGCCGGAACGGGTGCTCTGCAGGGTGCTGTCCTCCACGATGGCGCTGCTCAGCTCCAGGGCCTCCATGGCCGCCCGCAGCTCCCCCTTCAGATGCTCGGTCTCGAGGGCCCGTGCCATGAGGCAGGCCATGGCCTTGACGAGGGCCAGCTCGGTGCGGGTGAAGGCCTTGGTCCCATGATGCTGAACGCAGAGGGTACCCATGGGCTCACCCTTGACCTCGATGGCCACGCCCAGGTAGGCCTTGATGCCCAGTTCCAGCCAGCCGGTGCTGCGGGACCAGCGGGGCTCGGTGGCAGCGTTGCGGATGACCAGCGGGCGCTCCGGGTGGGCCAGGAGCGCAGGACAGAAGCCCTTCTCGGGTGCATGGAAGACTGGGGCCATGTCGCCCCGGGGCCCCACGGCCCACCAGAACACCTCGTAGCCCAGGGGCGTGACCCGCGTGAGCAACGCTCGGTCCACGCGCAGGGCCCGCACCAGCAGTGAGAGGCCGTGCTCGAAGAGGTGAGCCGGGTTCGCCTGGCTGGCCTGGAGCAGGGTCGCCAGGGCCGCCAGATGACCCGGCGGGGCCGAGCTGCGGCGAACGGTGCGGGTTACCCCATGGGAAGCTCCGGGCGTTTCCTCCAGATTGCCGGGGTTTCCCAGCGGTGCAAGGTCAGAAATGCCCGGGAACGAAACTACCAACTGATGACCCGGATGCTGGGACTCACCTCAGCCTGCAGCAGGCTCTCGATGAAGTGGAGGGTACCCGTCGTGGAAGACGGACAGGACCCGCAGGCCCCGTGGTAGCTGATCTCCAGGGTCTGGCCATCGAAGGAGATGACCTCCAGACCCCCGCCATCGCCAGCGAGACCAGGACGCACGCGGCTGTCCAAAATCTTGTTGATCTGCTCCAGGGTGGCGTCAGCCTCTCCACCGGGAGTCTGCGCCCCGGCCTCGCCAGTGGCGTCTTCGGGCAGACGCAGGTCCTCGATGGCTTCGCAGATGGGATCGATGAGGTCGCTCCAGTCGGCGGAGGGTTCCTTGTTCACCGTGACGAACCGGTCCATGTAGAAGACAGACGTGATCTTCCCGATGGCAAAGAGGCAGGACCCCAGCGGGTCTCCGACGGCGGCGCCGAAGTCCTTAAAGGAGCGGGAGCCCCCCTTGAGCAGGGCTGGGTTGACCAGGAACTTCAGCGCGTCCGGGTTGGGCGTTGGCTCGATGTTGATGACCTTGGGCATGCGGGACTCCCGACAAAGTTTACCAAATTCGTCAGGTAATTGGCGGTACATAATCTTTAGATGGCCCGACCCGTTGGCGCAGTGTTCATGGATCCCGGCAAGCCCCTCGTGCTCGTCACGGGTGCCACTGGCTATATCGGTGGTCGCCTGGTGCCGCGGCTGCTGGCCGAGGGGTATCGGGTGCGCTGCATGGCCCGCAACCCCAGCCGCCTGGAGGGTCGCCACTGGCCCGGTGTGGAACTGGTGAAGGGTGACGTGGAGAATCCCGACACGCTGGCGGATGCGCTCCAGGGTGTCACCCAGGCCTACTACCTCATTCATGCCATGGGCGAGGACCGCCCGGACTTCCGCGGACGGGACCTGCGCCAGGCTGAGACCTTCGGGCAGGCCTGCGCCAAGGCCGGTGTCCGCAGAATCATCTACCTCGGTGGGTTGGGTGATCCCAAAGGCCACCGCAGTGATCACCTGGCCAGCCGGCAGGAGGTGGGTACCGCCCTGGGTAGCGCCGGTGTCCCCGTGCTGGAGTTCCGCGCGGCGGTCATTGTGGGGAGCGGCAGTGCCAGCTTCGAGATGATCCGCCACCTGACGGAGCGCCTGCCCATCATGGTCACACCCCGCTGGGTGAACACGCGCTGCCAGCCCATCGGCGTGCGGGATGTGCTGGCCTACCTCACGGAGTCCATCGCCCACCCGGATGTCGCGGGCATCTTCGAGATTGGCGGCCGCGACATCCTGGAGTACCGGGAGATGATGCTGATCTATGCGGAGGCCCGAGGTCTGCGCCGCATCATCATTCCCATGAATGTGCCGCTGCCGGGCCTGTCCATCCTGTGGGTGGACCTGGTGACGCCCATCCCGGTGGCGCTGGCGGGTCCTCTGGTGGAGGGCATGAGCACCGAGGTGGTGGTGAAGGATGCCCGTGCCCTGGAGGTCTTCCGGGTGCGGCCCATGAGCTACCGGGAGGCCCTGGACCTGGCCCTGCAGCGCCTGGACGAGGATGGCGTGGAGACCACCTGGGCCTCCAGCATGGCGGGCGAACCCGAGGGGGCGGCCCTGGGTGCTCATGAGGGCATGCTGCTCGAGCGCCACCAGCGCCTCGTGAAGGCACCCCCCCATGAGGTCTTCCGCGTGTTCTGCGCCCTGGGCGGGGAGAACGGGTGGCCTGCTGGCAACTGGCTCTGGCAGATCCGGGGCCTGCTCGACCGCGCCTTTGGCAGCGTGGGCATGCGCCGGGGCCGGCGCCACCCCCGTGAGCTGCGGGTGGGCGATCCCGTGGACTTCTGGCGCGTGGAAGCCCTGGAGGAAAATCGGCTGCTGCGGCTGCGGGCCGAGATGAAGGTGAACGGCGATGCCTGGCTGCAGTTCACGGTGCGGCCGGAGGGCGACGGCTCCCGCCTGGAGCAGATCGCCTTCTTCGAGCCCCACGGCCTGCTGGGCCTCCTCTACTGGTACTCCGTGCTGCCCTTCCACCTCTTCGTCTTCCCGGGGATGATCCGGACCCTCAAGCGGCGCGCCGAGGCCGCCGCCGCCGAGCTTGGCCGGAAGCCATGATCCAGGCCCAGCGCACGGCCTGCCTGAGTGCGGCCCAGGCCGGGGCCGAGGTGCTGCTCCGGTACTTCCGCAAGCTGGAGCCCGGCGCCATCACCGAGAAGACCAAGAACGACTACGTGAGCAACGCTGACCGCGAGGCCGAAGCCGCCATCCGCGCCGAGCTGGCCAGCCGCTTCCCGGACTACGGTTTCCTGGGGGAAGAGGGTGGTTATATCGTGGGCGCGGCCGGCGACGAGGGCGGGTTCACCCCGACCGAGTCGCGGGGGCCCGAAGGGACGGGCGGTCCCCCCGGACAGCATCGTTGGATTGTGGATCCCCTGGACGGCACCCTGAACTTCATCCAGGGCTTTCCCCACTGGTGCGTCTCCGTGGCGCTATGGGATGCGGCAGGCCCCGTGGCCGGGTGCATCCTGGATCCCCTGCGCGGGGACTGCTTCCTGGCGGCGCGGGGCCAGGGGGCCACCTGGAATGACCAGCCCATGCACGTCTCGCAGCAGGCGGGCCTGGACGGGGCCTTCCTGGCCACGGGCTTTGCCTTTCAGCTGGGCGAGCGCTGGCCCCACTTCAATGCTGCCCTGGGCCGGGTCTTCCCCCGGGCCAAGGGCCTCCGCCGCGCCGGCAGCGCCGCCCTGGACCTGGCCCACGTGGCCTGCGGCATCTTCGATGGCTTCTTCGAGCTGGGCCTCAAGCCCTGGGACATCGCCGCCGGAGCCCTGCTCGTCCTGGAAGCCGGAGGCACCATCACCGACTGGGAAGGCCGCCAAGACTGGTTCCAAACCGGCAACCTCGTCACCGGCCCACCCGGCGTCGCACCTGAGCTTTTAGACGCACTTAGGGGCTAAAAGCAACTGATTTACCACGAAGACACGAAGGCACGAAGAAAAGCTGAAGGAACAACTAAAGTCCTTCTTCGTGTCTTCGTGTCTTCGTGGTGATCATTTTTTGCTTTTGTATCTTTTGCCTAAGCCTCAGCCTTGGCCTGGCGGCTGTAGACGACGACGTAGAGGCAGAGGGCGATGAGGGCCAGGATGCCGAGCCACTCGCCCAGGGCGCCTTCGGCGGCGTGGGCGCTGAGGATGGGGAAGCCTTCGGTCCACTTCAGCTTCACGAAGCTGGCCACGACGCCCATGATGGCGCCGCCGGCCATGAGGCC
>CAITBU010000417.1 GCA_903890595.1 uncultured Holophagaceae bacterium
ATTAGGTAGACGTGGGTTCAGGGGACCTTTTGGCCTGTTAACCTTTAAGTCACCCAGGAGCCGGACCATGACCTCGCCCCGCCCCCATCCCACCCCGGAGCAGGACGCTGCTGTGGCGCCGATGATCAACCACCCACTCCAGCGGCAGGTCTTTGTCTGCACCTCGAAGAGCTGCAGCGCCAACGGTTCGGAGGCCGGTCTGGAGGCCTTCCGGGCCAGCCTCATGGAGGAGGGCCGGCTGTGCTCCAAGAACAACACCCAAGGGGCAGTCCACTGCAGCCACTGCGGTTCCGTGGGTTTCTGCGCCATCGGTCCCGCTGTCCTCGTGTATCCCGATGGGGTCTGGTATGCCCATGTCACGCCGGAAGATGTTCCGGAGATTGTGGAGAGCCACCTCAAGGGCGGCGTGCCCGTGGAGCGCTTGGTGCGGAAGCGGCTGGGCTAACTCTCGAAGCGCCGGCGCTCCTCCGGCGTGTCCACATCCAGCCACTCCTCGCCGTCACTGGGCAGGGCTTGGTGCGGGAGGACGGCAGCAAGGCGCACCAGAGAGCGGTCTCGGGTGGCTGCCAGCGCCGGCCGCAAGGCTGCCGGGAACCAGCTGCCCAGGGGCTGGAGGCTGCCTCCCTGCAAGGCCATCATCCAGAGGGCTCCAGCGGGGTCTGCAGCCTGGCAGATGAGGTCCCAGGCCAGGAGGCGCTCGGGGGTCCAGCGCACCTGATCGCAGGCCACCACCCACCAGCGGTCGGCCTCGCCCACGCCGGAAGCCGCCCAGGCCCGCAGGGCCACGGCCGGTCCCTCCCGCGTGTCGTCCAGGTGCGAAAGCTCGGGACGATCCGGCAGCGGCTCGCCTAGAACCAGGATCGGTCCGGCCGGAAAGGCGGCCTCGAACACCCGCACCAGGTGGCCCCCCCAGGAGCCGCCTCCGGGGTGGGGCAGGGCGTGCTTCGGGGCGCCCATGCGCCGTCCGGCACCCCCGCTCAGCAGGAGCAGGCCGGTGGTCACCCGCCGACCTGCCACATGCCGGTGCCGGGCTGCGCAGGTTCACCCCGGCGCATGGGATGGCAGTCCTGCTTCTCCCGCAGGGTCTCTCGGATGAGGCGGACGAGGTCCTCGTGGGAGGCGTGGTTCCGCAGGGGCTCCAGCAGGTCCACCGGGCGATCGCCGAAGAGGCAGGTCCGCAGGGCACCGCGGCTGGTAAGGCGCACCCGGTTGCAGTGCTCGCAGAAGTCCGCACTCAGGGTGGAGATGACCCCCACCTTGCCGGTGCTGCCAGCGATCTTGAAGAGCCGCGCCGGACCTTCCTCCAGGCCCACGGGCGGTTCCTCCTCCAGTGGGTCGCCGAGGCCCTCCTGGATCTGCTCGAGGATCTCCGCTGCAGGCATGAACTGGGCCTGCCCCCAGCCATTGCCCTGGTAGGGCATGAACTCGATGAAGCGCACCTGGAGGCCCTCGGTGCGAGCCAGGCGGGCCAGGGGGACGATCTGGTCATCGTTCCAGCCCTTCAGGACCACGGTGTTGAGCTTGGCCTTCAGGCCGGCGGCCCGGGCGGCCTCGATGCCGGCCAGCACCCGCCCCAGGGCGTCCTTGCCGGTGAGTCGCTGGAAGGTGGCGCGGTCGGCGGCATCCAGGCTCACATTTACGCCGGAGAGCCCGGCGTCCCGCAGGCCCCGGGCCCGGCGGGCCAGGTGGATGCCGTTGGTGGTGAGGTGGACGCGCCCTTCCACCTCGGGGCTGATGCCCGCCACGATGAGCTCCAGGTCCCGGCGGAGCATGGGCTCGCCGCCCGTGAGGCGCACCTTGCGGATGCCCAGGCTGGTGAAGACCTTCGCCAGGTGGATCACCTCGTGGCGGTCCATGGTGGGTGCGGCGGTCCGCTCGGGACTACCCGTGCGGGGCTTGCAGTAGACGCAGGCCAGGTTGCACTGCTCCGTCACGGAGAGGCGCAGGTAGGTGATCTCCCGGTCGAGGCCATCCTTCAGGCCTTCCTTCAAGCGCAACATGCGCGGCTGCAGG
>CAITBU010000418.1 GCA_903890595.1 uncultured Holophagaceae bacterium
GGACTGCGGACCGGCTTGATCCGACGCACGGATTTTCCGGGCGGGGTGGTCCCCGGCGAGGGGCTGATCCAGGGCAGCCTCCGGGAGAACCTTCCCGTCATCCGGGTGCTGGATGTCCGAGGCCTCTGCGCACTGACGGGGCTGCCCTTTGATCCCCTTCCGGTGCCGGGACCGGGCCAGTCGGCCCTCTTCCGCCGGGGCACTCCGCCTCCGCTGCTCCTGCTCGGGGGTTGCGCCGTGGCCATCCTCTTGGCAACTCTGGCCAGGTGGCTCCGGAGACGCCGAACCTGAACGCGGCACGACCCCAGCCAGCGTCCGGGGGCTTGAGCGTAGCGTTTGGACACCAGATGTCCTATCGATCGCACCAAATGAGGCGTCGAGTTCCAATTGCTATCACCCAATTGTATTTGCCAACCCTTGCTTTGGGTGCACTTGGTATAACCCGCAGAGCCCTCTTCTTCAAAATTTTAGAGAGGGAGCGACCTCGATGCTCGCCCAGAATTTGGAACTGAACCGAAACGTGAGTGCCGAATGGATCGTGAACGCACCCACCTAAGCCTGTTGCACTTGGAACTTGAAACCGCCTACCTAAAGTCGTACGGCCTCGTACGAATCCAGCTCGATGAAGGGGGAGAGAAACCCGGGCAGCACGGGCTCGTCCTTCAGGAGGTCGGTGCTGAGGTATTTCTTGTTGTCGTCGGGAAAGATGGTCACCACGACGGCTTCTCCGCCCATCTGCTCCTGGAGCTTGATGGCCCCAAGCAGGTTGGCACCGCTGGAGATCCCGACTCCTAGGCCGAGGCGGGCGGCCAGCATCTGGGCCATGAGGATGGCGTCCCCGTCATCCACTGACACCACCGCATCAAGTTGGTCGAGTTTCACGATATCTGGGATGAACTCGTCCGAGATGCCCTGGATGCGGTGTTTGCCGACCTTGTGCCCAGTGGTTAGGGTGGGCGAGTTGGCGGGTTCCAGCGGGTGGATTCGGGCTGTGGGGAAGTGCTCCCTGAGGTAGGACCCCACGCCCATCACCGTCCCTCCCGTGCCCACGCCCGCCACGAAAATCTCCGGTCTTAGTCCCATCTGGGTCAGCTGATCGTGGATCTCTGGGCCGGTGGATTCGCGGTGGGCAGACACGTTGTCTGTGTTGGAGAACTGGCATGGAAGGAAGCAGTCCTCCGTGAGTGCGGCCATCTCTTCAGAGCGTTTGATGCTCCCCAGGAACCCGCCTTCCTCTTTGCTCACCAATCGAATTTTCGCGCCCAGGCTCTTGATGATGTCCTTGCGCTCCTGGCTCATCCAGTCCGGCATAAAGATCGTGACGGGGTGTCCCATGGCCCGGCCCAGGGCCGCGAACGAGATGCCCGTATTGCCGCTGGTGGCTTCGACGATAGGCGCACCGGGCTTGAGGGTCCCCCGCTCGTACCCCTTGCGCAGGATGTGGAGAGCCATGCGGTCCTTCACGCTGCCGGTGAGGTTGAAGTTCTCCGCCTTCACAAAGACCCGGCGCAGTTGGCCAAGGTAGCGGTAGTGCACGGTGAGCAGGGGTGTCCGTCCAACCAGGGCCCCAGCGGCATGCTCCAGGAAGCTGTTTGGGAACGCAGATGCTGCCATGGGGTGACTCCGAATCAGAGGGCGTCCTTGACGAACGCCTGGAGTTGACTCATGGACTGAGAGCCAGAGCGTGCCCCGAGCTTTTTCCCGTCCTTGAACAGCATCAGTGTGGGCACCGACATGATCCCAAAATCCGCAGCCAACTCCTGGGCTACATCGATGTCGACCTTCACAACCAGGAGCTTCCCGTCCGACTCTTCGCCGAGACGCGCCACCAGGGGCTCAAGAGCCTTGCATGGACCACACCAGGGCGCCCCGAACTCCACGAGGACTGCACCTTGGGCGATTGCCGCCTGGAATTCATTGCTACCGATGACCTGCAAGGTGGACATGGCGTCTCCTCAATAGGTTTGTTTCGCGAGCCGCCCCAACGTTGGCGAGGTTGCGATGGGTGCTGTTTAAGGCGGGACTCTCGGTTTCTACTGCTTCTTGTTAAGGAAGGCCAGCATTCCCTCTGGCTTGTGGAATCCGAGGAGGCGCCGCAATTCCCTGCCTTCACCGTCCAGCAGGATTACAGAGGGGTAACTGCGGACCTGGAGTCTGGAGGCAAGGTCCTTGCGCTTCGCGTCGGTGTCGATCCGTACGGCGACGGCGTTCTGAGTGATCCAGGCCTTCACCGACGGGTCCGGCCATGTCTTTTCATCCAGCTCCTTGCACTGCGCGCACCAGTCGGCGTAGATATCGACCAGTACGAGCTTCTGCTCCGCCTTGGCCTTCAATAGGGCACCTTCGAGATCCTGTTCCATCCAGGCCGCGGGTTCTGTTCCAGCTAAGGCCGGGTGCCCCCCCCGAGGCAATAGCTCCACCTGAAGAAGGGACTCGGTAGCCCGCAGGCCCAGCAGGATCCCGAAGACCAGGAAGAGAACAGCAAGTCCCTTGCGAATTTGCGCGGTGAGGCCCTCGGCGACCTCGAAGACCCCGAACGTCGCCGCGCCCACCAGGGTCACCAGCATCCACAGGGCATGGTTGGCCCATTCAGGCACGATCAGGCGTACGTTCCAGGCGGCGAAGCCCAGCACCACCAGTCCCATAATGTACTTGAGCCGGGTGAGCCAGTCCCCACTCCGGGGCATCGCCGCGGCGAAGGTACCCGCCACCAGGAACAGCACCCCCATGCCCAGGGCGAAGACGAAGAGTTGCAGTCCGCCCAGAAACACATCCCCCTTCTGGGCGATGGCCACCAGCACGGCGCCGATGATGGGACCCACGCAGGGAGCCGAGATCGGACCCAAGACCATGCCCATGATAAAGGCACCGCCATAGCCCTTCTTGGCGCCACTGCCCTGAAGCCTGCTGGCCAGGCTGGCGGGGAGGGCGATCTCGAAGGCCCCGAACAGGGACAGGGCGAAGGCCGCGAACAGTACCGATACTGGAATCAGAAAAGCCGGCTTCTGTGCGAAGGCACCGAAGGCGGCGCCACTCCTGGCGGCCACGACACCCAGCACTGTGTAGGTCAGCGCCATGCCCAGCACCAGGATTGATGAGAGGGCGAAACCCTTGGCCTTCCCCCCCCCTTTGGCGCCGATGACGGCCATGGTGATGGGGATCATGGGGTAGACACAGGGCGTGAGCGAGGCACCCATGCCGGCCAGGAAGACCAGCAGCAGGGTCCAGAACAGGCCCTGGCTGTCCGAGGCGGGCGGGGCGGGCACAGCGGCGGAAGGTGTCGATTGTGCAGCAGGGGATGCCAATGCAGGCGCGGTCGCCGTTGCAGCGATGGGAGAGGTCGGGGACGCTACGGCAGCCTTCGCAAGCTCTGGGGCGGCCTTGGGAGTCACGGCCGTGGGGGCAGCGGCGGGTGCTTTCGCAGGAATCTCCGCAGCCTTCACCCTGAGGATCCGGGTGGCGGGGGGGAAGCAGACCCCGCCCTCGCCCTCGGTGCAGGGCTGGTAGGTCACACCCAGTTCCACTGGATCCTTCAGGCCTTCCCCGGTGATGGGGATCTTCACGGCGCCGTGCCAGATGGCATCGCCCAGTTCGTCCTTCGCGTTAGGCGGAGTCCATTTGCCGACGACGATCTTCCCGGCCTTGGACTGCAGCTCCACCTTCATGAAGTTTTCTTTCAGGTGGGTGCCGGGCGGCGAGGCCACCGTGACCACACCCTTGGCGAAAGTCACGGTGACATGCTTATCTGGGTCGAAGCCAGCAGGGACCTGGGCTAGGGCCGCAGCCTGGACAAGAAGGAGCAGGAACAGGCTTTTCAGGAATCGCATGGGTTCACCAAAGGGTTCATTGCATCACCAAGATTCCCCGTGGGGAGCTCGTCTCATTCCTGATCATCACTTCGGCGGTTTAGGTAGCCAGACGGACTTGCCCGCGCTGTCCCTTAGTACGAGCGTGGCCTCGCCCTTCTTGATTTCGCGGGCGGACAGGTAGACTCCCTCCTCGACCGGCCCTGCCACCACGCCAGTGATGGTGACGGTCTCACCCCAGGCGAAGGAGAACCCCTTTTCCTTGAGGTAGGCGGCGGTACCCACGACAGACACATGGCGAACGCCGCCAATGTCCGAAATCAATTGAAGGGCCGGAAGGCCGAGATTAACGTCCTTCACTTCGAGCACCGTGGCGCGGTAGGCCTTTTCCAGCTTGATGTCGTACTCGACGAGGCGGCCGCTAACCGCCTGGGCCATGGCGGACAGGGTGATGCTGGCGATGGCAAGGACGGTGAGCAGTCTGCGCATATCGGTTCCTCGATCGAGGGCTGGTCCACGTGGGCGTGGTCCTAGCGGGGGACAGGAGGGATCAAGGGTGCTGAATCTTGATTCCCAGTTTCTCGAGCGCCTTTTCGATGCGCGCATCCCCCTTCTCAAAGCCCACGATGGCCTCGGCCACCTTGCCCTCCCGGTCAATGATGTAGGTCGTGGGAATGCCACTCACCTTCCAGTCCCGGGTGGCCAGACTCGCCGCACCGTTCCCTGAGGCATCGAAGGCCAGAGGGAAGGTGTACTTCCCCTTGTTGGCTGGTACCCACCGGTCGTAGGCACCCCGGCCATCCCACACGCAGACGGCCAGCACCTCCACCGACTGCTCCTTCACCATCTTGTAGACCTGCTCCACATGGGGCATGGACTGCTGGCAGGGGCCGCACCAAGTGGCCCAGAAGTCCAGGACCACCACCTTGCCCTTGTAGTCGGAGAGCTTGGCCTGCTTGCCGCCCCACAGCTCGAAGGCGTAGTCCGGGGCAGGCGTGCCCGCAGTCAGGAGCGTGGGCCGCGGCGGGGGCGGCGGGGTGAGATTCACCACCGGCTTGGTGGTGGGTTTGAGGGCCAGGGTCGAGCCGTCGTCGGAGACCTCAGCCTCGTAGACCTTCTCGCCGATCTTGAAGGGACCGCGGATGTCGACCCGGACCAACTCCGGCTTCCCCTCAGGGCCAGGGCGGGTCATGGATAGCCCGACGGGCCGGGTCTTCTTTGCCTCCTCCAGGGTGGCGGCAGGCTTGCGGTAGAGGGCGTCGCCGTCGTTCTCCCGCAGTTCCACGGTCCAACTCTGGCCCGCCAGGTCGAGGCTTCCGGTGCGCTTGACGGGCAGGTAGTAGCCCACCTGGTCCCTACCCTTGCCGGTATAGATCCGGACGGTGACAGTAGCGCTGCTGCGCTCCCCGGCGGGGGTGCCGTAGGAGGCCCGAAGGCTCGCGTCGCAACTGTAGGAGATGTTGCCGTCCCGCTCGGTGCGCGTGGTCCAGGAGCCGTCCCCGTCGTCCCGGAGGTCGCCGTTCTGGTTGCGGTCGATGTAGATGTGGTCCTCGCCCTCCGCCGGGCGGTCCAGGACGATGTGGTAGGCGGACTTGGGCCCGTTGCCCAGGCGGATCGTGCCGTACTGGGGCTTGCCCTTGTAGGCGGGCTCTTTGGCGATTCCCGGGGGCCGCGTGGCCGACAGGGGGAGTACCACCGGCATGTAGCCTTGGCCCAGGGGCATATCCTTGAGCTCCAGCTTCGCCGTGGCCGACGGGCCGTCCTTCGGCGGATCCGCCGCCTGCCCACCCGCGGCGCAGCAGAGTAGAGCCAGTAACATCGTCATGCGCTTCATGTGCGTGTCCTTTCCTGCCCCGGGGTCGGGGCTATTTTCCCGTGATGCCCTTGTCCGCGAGGAGCTTGAGCAGGGCCTTCTCGTTGTCCGGAGTCAGGCCCAGGTACGACGCGAGGATGACGCCGTTGGGGTCCACCAGGAAGGTGGTGGGGATGCCGCCTACGCCGTAGAGGTACATCAGGTTCTTGCCGAGCTTCTCCTTGCCGGCGGGGTCGTAGCCGATGGTGAAGCTGTAGTCCGGGCCCTTCTCCTTGATCCACTTGTCGAAGGCCGCCTTCTCGTCGGCAACGCAGACCCCCAGGAAGGCCAGGTTAGGATTGTGCTTGAGGGTCTTCCAGTGGGCCTCGATCTTGGGCATGGCGGCCAAGCAGGGGCCGCACCAAGTGGCCCAGAAATCCAGCACCACATACTTCCCCTTGTAGTCCGACAGCTTCGCCTTGCTGCCGTCCGGAAGCAGCATCTGGAAGTCCACGGCGGCATCACCGGCCTTCTTGGGGGGCAGGGGTTTGAAGGCCGCCTCCGGGGGCGCCACCGCGGGGCGGGCCACCACCAGACTGCCGTCGGCATTGCTCTCGAACTTCACCCACTGGCCGAAGAACTCCACCGGCCGGCCCATCTCCCAGCTCTTCTGGATGCCCATGGGCATGAAAGTTCCGTCGCCGTTGGTGTCCAGCCAGAGGACGCCGGTGCCCTCCTTGCGGGCGGCCGCCGCCTCGGGGTCCGAGTTGACGGTGCCGGTCCGCGAGGCGCTGCTGACCAAGGCGGTGTAGGTCTTCCCCTGGACCTGAACCCGGCCCATGCGGACGTTGTAGACCCGGGCGGCGAACTTGTCCGTGCCGGGCTCGTGCCAGACGGTCACGGCGAGGGGGCTTCGGCTGGTCTTCTTGGCGCCGAGGTCGAAGGTGGCCTCCACGGTCCAGTTGCCTTCGAAGCGCTTCTTCTCTCCCTCCTTGGGCTTGCCCTTGGACTGCCAGCTCCAGGACACGGGAGGATCATCGGTCAGGTCCCCGTTCTGATTGCTGTCCAGGTAGACGGCCGAAGCTTCATCGTCCACCGCGATCAGCACCTGGTTCTGCTCCCGGTTCCCCAGGGAGAGGAAGCCGTACTGGGGCTTGCCCTTGTAGGCGGGCTCCTGCTTGACGGAAGCGGGGCGCTCCGCAGAAAGGGTCGTGGGCATGAAGCCCAGGGTGCGCATCCCGCCACGGACAATTAGGTCCTGGGTAAACGCGGTGGGGGTGGGTGGCAGGGCGATGCGGATGACCTCCTTGCCTGGAGCGGGGGTGGCGGGCTTCTTCTCTGCAGACAGGGGAGCCTGCGCAAGCAGCGCCAGGGCCAAGATCACGGGGTTTTTCATTCGGAACTCCAGGTTGGGTTCGATTCGTTCAAAAAGGGACTTCAGCGTTCCTTGATGCCCTTTTCCTCGAGCAGTTTCAGCAGGGCCTTCTCGTTCTCGGGCGTGAGGCCTGTGTAGACCGCCAGGATCTTCCCCTCCGGGTCCAGCACGAAGGTGGTGGGGATGCCGCCTACGCCATAGAGGTACATCAGGTTCTTGCCGAGCCTCTCCTTGCCGGCAGGGTCGTAGCCGATGGTGAAGCTGTAGTCCGGGCCCTTCTCCTTGATCCACTTGTCGAAGGCCGCCTTCTCGTCGGCGACGCAGACCCCCAGGAAGGCCAGGTTCGGGTTGTGTTTCAGGGCCTTCCAGTGAGCCTCGATCTTGGGCATGGCGGCCAGGCAGGGGCCGCACCAGGTGGCCCAGAAATCCAGCACCACATACTTCCCCTTGTGGTCCGAGAGCTTGACCTTGCTGCCGTCCGGAAGCAGCATCTGGAAGTCCGTGGCGGCATCGCCGGTCTTCTTGGGGGGCAGGGGTTTGAAGGCGGCCTCCGGGGGCGCCACCGCGGTGCGGGCCACCACCAGGCTGCCGTCGGCGTTGCTCTCGAACTGCACCCACTGGCCGAAGAACTCCACCGGCTGGCCTAGCCCAAAGGCCTTGCGCACGCCCATGGGCGCGAAGGTGCCCTCGCCGTTCAAGTCCACAAAGAGCGTCCCCATGGGCTCCTTGAGGGCGGCGGCCTGCTCCAGATCCGATGGGTACATCCCGTTCCGGGACTTGCTGAACAGCATCGCGTCGTAGCCCTTCCCCTGGATGTCGAGACGGCCGCTGCGGACGTTGAACACCCGGACGGCCAGCCTGCCCGAGCCTGGCTCGTACATCACATTCACCGACAGGGCGGCGCGGCTGCTTCGCTTAGGCCCCAGGTCGAAGGAGGCGTCCACGGACCAGTTGCCGTCGAAGCGCTTCTTCTCTCCCTCCTTCGGCTTGCCCTTGGACTGCCAGCTCCAGGACACCGGGGGATCGTCCGTCAGGTCCCCGTTCTGGTTGGCGTCGAGCCACACCGCGCCTGCCTCGTCATCCACCACCACCAGCACCCGGTTGTCAGCCTGGTTGCCCAGGGCGAGGAAGCCGTACTGGGGCTTGCCCTTGTAGGCGGGCTCCTTCTTCAGCATCGCGGGGCGCTCTGCCACGAGGGGCATGGGGCTGTAGGGTTGCGTCTTGAGGAGGTTGCGCTGGAGGAAGTCCCCGTGGAGCAGCATGGGTGTGGCAGGCAGGGCGATGCGGAGGACCTCCTTGGCGGGAGCAGGCTTCTTCCCGGCCAAGAGGGGAAGCTGGAGGAGCACGGCCAGGGCCAGGATCAGGGGACGGTTCATTCGGAACTCCAGGTGGATCTGCATTCGTTCACGGAGGCGGGCATCACTGCTCCTTGATGCCCTTGTCGGCCAGGAGCTTCAGGAGGGCCTTCTCGTTCTCGGGGGTCAGTCCGGCGAAGCGCATCAAGACGATGCCCTCGGCGTCGATCACAATGGTGGTGGGGATCATGTTGATCCCATTGAGGTACATGAGGTCCTTGCCCAGCTTCTGCTTGCCGGCAGGATCGAAGCCGATGGGGAAGGTGTAGCCCGGGCCCTTCTCTTTGACCCACTTATCGAAGGCGGCCTTCTCGTCGCCCACGCAGACGCCCAGGACGGCCAGGTTCGGGTTGTGCTTGAGGGCCTTCCAGTGGGTCTCCACCTTGGGCATGGCCGCGAGGCAGGGTCCGCACCAAGTGGCCCAGAAATCCAGGACCACAATCTTGCCCTTGTAGTCAGACAGCCTTGCCTTGCCTCCATCCGGCAGTAGCATCTCGAAGTCCGCAATCTTGTCACCGACCTTCTTGGGCGGCAGGGGCTTGAAGGCCGCCTCCGGGGGCGCCACAGCGGGACGGGCAACCACCAGGCTGCCGTCGGCATTGCTGTCGAACTTCACCCACTGGCCGAAGAACTCGACAGGCACACCCATGCCGAAGGATTTCCGGACACTCATAGGCGCGAAGGTACCGTCCCCATTGACATCGATGTGCACGGTCCCAGTGCCCTGCTTGAGGGCTACGGCTGCTTCCCGATCTGATAGGACCACCCCTGTGGTCGAACCGCTCGCCACCATCGCGCTGTAATTCTTTCCCTTAATGTCCAGCCTTCCGGAGCGGACGTTGAACACGCGGAAACTGAGCTTGTCGCTTCCCTCCTCGTGCATGACCTGCAACAGGATGGGGCTGCGGGTGACCTTCTTCGCCCCCAGGTCGAAACCCACCTCGATGGCCCAGTTGCCCTGGAAGGTGCGGTTCTTCCCCTCCTCCTTCTTCCCCGTGGACTGCCAAGCCCAGGCGACCGGGCTGTCATCCGTCAGGTCTCCGTTCTGGTTGCCGTCGAGATAGACGGCCTTGGCCTCGTCGTCCACCACGACAAGGTATTGAGCCTTGGCGGCGTTCCCCAGAGTGAGGGTGCCGTAGAGGGGCTTGCCCTTGTACCCGTGCTCCTTCGTCACAGTGGAGGGCCGATCGGCGGAGAGTTGAACAGGCTGGAAGGCGGGACTCTTGGCGATGTTCCTCTGGAAGAAGTCGCCCTGGAGCAGCAGTGGGGAGGCCGGCAGGCTGATGCGGAGCACCTCCTTCTCCGGCGCAGGTTTCTTCTCCGCCAAGAGGGGCGCTGGGAGGAGCAGGGCCATCGTGAGGGCGGCGCGCAGGATCATGTCAAAGACTCCAAAGGGACGGTCATCAAAAAGTAGGTGTCCGAAAAAGGTATATGGTTCCCCAGCACAGCGCCGCGCCCCGTGGATGGGGCGCGGCGGTGGCCGTTTGATCGAAGCCTGGTTCCTAGAAGGCGTAGCGTAGGCCCACCTGGATCCAGGTGGGGTTTACGCCGCCGTCATTGGGGTAGTTGGTGTTGGGGGCGCCCCGGCGCTCGCCGCCGCTCAGCTCCGTGGCCTGGAAGGTCAGGTCAGAGACCAGGTGGGGGGTCCACCGGTGCTCCACGCCCACGCGGATGCCCAGCTTCCAGCTGCGGGAGGCATCGTTGGTGACCGCCCAGACGTACTGGGGAGCCTTGGCCGTGGGGTTGTGGCCGTCTGTCACCCAAGTCTCGGTGCCGTTGTTCACGACGGAGTAGCGGTTGCCGGAAAGACCGGCGAAGCAACTCCAGGTCTTCAGGGAGGTGTCCAGGTAGAGGTCCCAGGCCACCTGTGTGAGCGTCAGAGAGGACCTGATGGTGCCGTAGTCCTTCCCGGACATGGCGTAGCGGTTCAGGCTGACCCGCGTCGGAAGGTCGTTGGGCAGCTTGAAGCTGACGCCCACGCCCACCGCGAAGGCCGTGCTGTTGTGGGTGACTTTGGTGAGGGCCGGGGCGGACCAGAGCAGGGCTGCACCGGCATCGTAGTTCCAGGCGGGAGTTTGGGCAGAAAGCGGAAGGGTGAGAATTCCCGCAGCGGCCGTGAGGATGATTCGGTTCATGATCGTCTCCTCGAGGGAATCAGAAGCGGAGGCCCATAGTGATCTCGCTGAAGGTGCGCGGCTGGTTCCACATGGACCGTTCGCTGGTCCCGGTGAGGGTGCCGGCGCTGCCGGGTACGTAGACCTGCGTGTACATGAGGCGGCCAGGGATGCCGTCGGTGGTGCCGGCGGCGGTGCCGGAGTAGGGTGGTTGGAAGTTCATTCCCTGGTTGAAGATGTTGATGATCTGCAGGGAGCCGATGAGTTGGGCCCGGCTCACGCCGAAGGGGATCTTCCAGTCCACCTTGAGGGAGGCGGAGTAGGTGTCGTTGCTGTTGCGGTAGGCACCCATGGGCGAGTAGTACCGGCTGAAGGAAGGATCCCCGATGGCCTGTACCGCGAGACCGTTGGGGTCCAGGGTGGGCATGGGCTGCAGGACCACATTGCCGCTGCCGTCCTTGATGTAGCGGTAGAGCATGCTGGTGCCTAGCGCGCCGACGCCCGGATCGTGCAGGTAGTCCCCGAGGAGGGTTACGGCGATTTCTCCGCCCTTGATGGGATGGGCGTAGGTCCAGGCCACCTTCGCTTTCTGCATGTCCAGCAGGAGGCCTGCAGGGACCCGCTCCTGGGCCGTCAGACCGAAGGCCGTGTTGTTGCGCAGGCTGAGGTTATTGAGGACACCAGATTCCTGCACGCCGGTCTGCCGGAAGTAGGTGTAGGAGCCGACGAAGGTGAGGCGGGAGGTGACGGCCTGTTGCCAGCTCAGCTCCAGGGTGCGGAACTTGGTCTCGAAGGGGCTGTTCAGGTAGCGGGTGAGCTGGATGCGCTTGGAGGGCGCCCCCTGGCCCGAGGGGTCCTTCACGACCTGGAAGTTCTCCAGGCCGTAGTCCAGGGAGCTCAGCAAGGCGTTCTTGTAGGTGCGCTGGGCCAGGGCCAGGTTGACGTAGCCCCCCTCGAGGGACCGCCGGTAGTTGAGGGCGATCTCGTCGCCGTAGGCGGCCTTGAGGTTGGGATCAATGGAGAGCTGCTGGCGCGCGTCCCGGTAGTAGTGAGTGGCGAGGTAGTTGGCGGGGTCCGTCAACTGGGCGTAGGAGACATTCCGGACGCCATAGTTGCCGCCGTCCGTGGGATCGCCCGGCAGGGGCTGGCCGGCGATGCCCGCCCAGCCCCGGACTGTGAAGGCGGTGTTGGGGGCGATCACCCAGGGGGAGGTGCCACTGGTGGTGAACTCCTGGGCGTAGCGGGCCAGGGTGAAGGCGAAGGCGTGTACGCCCTTGCCGTCGGGGTTCCACTTGGCCTGGAACCGGGGCTCCGGCATGTTGGTGGAAAGGACCGAGCTGCCGTCCGTGTTCTCCACGGAGAAGCGGTTGAAGCGCAGGCCCGCGGTGATGGTCCAGTTCTGGTTAGGGGTCCAGGTGTCGTTGACGTAGATCACTCGGGTGCGGTCCACCATGTCGCCACCGCCCGCCCAGAAGTTGAGCAGGAGGGGGGCGGGTCCGACGCGGGTGAAGGCATCACCGCTGATCAGGGTCGGCGTAGTCGAGGACTGTTGGCCGTTGAGGGTGGGCCCTACGAAGCGGACGGTGGGGAAGCTGTAGGCGCCGGTGCTGCTGTCCACGTAGTAGCCGCCCACGCCCACGCGGGTAAGGTTGCCCGGCTGGGGATAGCCTGGGTTGTTGTGCATGGCCACGTTCTCAAGGCCGAAGTCCACCTCGTGGCTGCCCTTCCAGTCGGCGAGGTACTTGAAGCGCAGGCTCTGGTTCAGGTTGGAGCGCGTCTGGTTCTGGCCGTTCGTGCCAAAGAGGGGGAAGGCACCGAAGGTGCTGTAGCCGGTGCCGAAGGTCCCGTTGGAGAGGCCCGAGTAGACCTTGACGGGATTGTTGCCGTCCGGGACTGCGTAGGACGTGGCCTGATACCGGTACGCACCCTGCTGGGCCTCCACCTGGAAGTTGGGCGTGATGGAGCCTCGGTAGTTGATGGAGTAGGCCTTGCGCAGATTTGTCCCGGGGCCAAAATCTCTCGCCTGGATCCAGTACTGGGTGAAGCCGGTGAAGTCAGCAGCCGTCGCCGAGGTGCTGGATCGCCGGTAGGAGGTGCTCAGGGAGATCACGTGGTCGCCGAAGAGGGCTGCGGTGAACTTGGTGTCCCAGAAGCTGCTGTCGCCGACGGACGGGATGTTGGTGCCGATGTCCCAGCGGGGGATCGTGGTGCCGGAAGGGAGGGCGCGCAGGCGGGCGGCCAAGTTGGTGAGGTAGGCCTCGAAGGGGTAGCCCGTGCCGCCGACGTTGGCCTGGGGCATCACCGGGAAGGAGGCGTTGTTGGGTGTTCCGGAGGCAGGGAACAGGGGGATGATGCTGTTGGATCCTGCAATCCGCTGGTTGGCCACGGAGAACCAGATGTGGTCCTTCCAGAGGGGGCCGCTGAGGGTGAGGTTCCAGGTTCGTGCGATCTTGTCGGTGGAGCTGGTGGCGGTGTTGGTGGCGTCCGACGCGAACCAGCCCGCACGCTCGGAGGCCCGGTTGTAGGTGATGCGCACGGAGCCCGCGAACTCATTGCCGCCGCTCTTGGTGACCACCTTCACCTGGCCGCCCGAAACCCGGCCGCTGGCGGCGTTGACGGGGGACTGGACCACCAGCACGTCTTCCACGAAGTCGGGGATGGGGGAGAAGGCGGCTGTGCCGTTGTCCTTAACGTCCATGCCGTCCATGAAGTAGCCGATGGCGTCGGCGCTGACCCCGCGGATGCCGTTCTTGGAGTTGTTGTTGTCGGTCACGACTCCCGGGGACATGATCCGGGCCTGCTCGAAGATGCCGCCTCCGCCGCTGGCCACCACGGGCAAGCGCCAGAGCTGCTCACCCGAGATGTTGGTGGCCACCTTTACCTCGGAGGCGGACATGGTGAGCATGGGGGCCGAGACCTCCACGAGGGCGGTCGCCTCGATCACGCGCCTAAGGGTGAAGTCCAAGCGCTGGTTGCTGGCCACGCCCACGCGCACGTCCTTGTATGAGGGGGCGCCGAAACCGTCCTTAACCGCCTTGATGCTGTAGTTCCCCACGGGGAGGATGGGCACACGCCACTCGCCCTTCTCGTTGGAAAGGACGGTGCGGGGGCTAAAGAGGGCGGGGCTTTCAATGGTGATTCGGACGCCCGCTATTGGTTTTTCTCCTGGGCCGAGAATCAGGCCCGAGAGGGTGCCTGTCTGCTCCTGGGCCACAAGCTGGGCACCCGCCGCCAGCATCATCGCCACCGCGGACCGCGAGATCGTGTTGCGCATGTTCATGGTTCATCTCCCAGATGGAATCGGTCCTCGTCTCGGTCAGAAATGCCAGGTCCAGCCAAGCTCCAGGTGGGGCCACCACCGGGTGTTCTTGGCGAGGGAGTCCGCTGGGAACCCGTTGTGGGTCGATATCAGGCCGATGTTGGCGCCCTGGGCGTTCTGGCCCATGGTGTAGGTGCCTGAGCCGTTCTGGTGGATGTAGTCCACGGCCTTGTAGTTCAGAATCAGGAGATTCAACTCCAGGCTCGAGCTGGGGTTCACCCGCCATTTCACCCCCACCAAGGGGCTGGTGGTGAAGCCGCCCGACTCCGGCGTGGCGTTATAGGTGTCCCGCCAGGTGGTCGACAGGTTCGCCGCCGTGGGTCCCCAGGGGGTGGAGCGCGTGTCCCCCAGCATCTCCTGGCGGAACTTCGCTCCGCCGATCATCAGGCCCACCTGCCAGGAAAACCCCTGGAAAGGTAGGGGCCGAGCCAGCGCCACCCGCAGGGCGAAGCCCTTTAGGTCATTGGCCTTCCGCTCGACTGAATTGCGGGGGTCCACCGGGGCCATGCCCGCCATCGCGGGCTGGAGAGCCCCGATGTACTGATCACCGGTCTTGTAGTTGTAGCCCAGTTCTCCACTCAGCTCACCCCAGGCGGTCGACCCGGTCAGGTTGAAACCGAAACCAAGCGCATTGCCCCGGAGGTTATCCCGGTTGCCGCCGCCGAAGGCTGTCCGGATCTTCACTTCCGGTTGCGGCCAGACAAAGTCGGCGGCACTCAGGGAGAAGGCGCATCCAGCCAAGGCCAGTGCCAGGGCTCGCCGGATGAGTTGGGGGGTGAACGGGCTGTTCATGGATGTGCCTCCGTGGTCCTGGTGGGATTGCCCGGGTGTTCGAGGGTGATTGTTCATGGGTCGTCTAGAAAGGGTTTCTGGTGTCCCCAGACTATGGGTCACACAAAAAGGCATTTCAAGAATATTTTGGGGGGAACCTGCCTATACTGTCGAGGCACCCCTCTATGACGAAAGGAAAGGAGGACCATGGACCGCGAACTAATTCGAGGCAACATCCCCACCCTGATCCTTTCCCTGCTTGCAGAAACTCCTTCCTACGCCTACGAAATGAGCGAGAACCTTAAGAAGCAGACTGGAGGTGTCATTACCCTCCTGGACGGATCTCTCTACAACTCTCTCAAGCAGCTTGAGGAACTCGGCCTCGTGCGCTCCTACTGGGAAACCCAGCCCAACGGACGGGAGCGGCGCTACTACGAGATCCTTGAAGAAGGCTGGCAGGAGCTGCAGATTCGGCTCAAACAGTGGCAAGAGTTCCAGGTAGCCATGAACATCGTCCTTCCTACCAATAACCGGTAGAAT
This sequence comes from uncultured Holophagaceae bacterium, assembly GCA_903890595.1. Taxonomy (GTDB): domain Bacteria; phylum Acidobacteriota; class Holophagae; order Holophagales; family Holophagaceae; genus Geothrix. The sequence goes on from CAITBU010000418.1 coordinate 15,073, forward strand.
TAAGGCGTGGAGAACGCCGCAAAACCGTCAATCTACCAGCCCGTGCCTCTATACCTTTGGATCCGTGGGCAGAGCTCACTGAGCCCTGAGCCCCAGTCGCCGTCGGGAGATCATTCGGACGCTCCAGACTGATACCCAGGACCTCGCTGAAGATCGGAACCTCCAAGAGGAGGAACTCGAGGCCGTCCTCGCAGCGCAACCTCCCCCGGCCCAGTGGCGGGGGTTTCAGGCCGCCGTCAACGCTGTGTTTTCGCCTGAGCCACGCTAGAATCCTGTCAATGTCCTCAATTCCAGCACCTCACCTCGAGCGCCCCCTGGAGCCGTATCTAGCCTCCGTGGCCCGTGGCCTCTGGGCGGTGGGCGTGTCGCGACGGCGAGAGATTGTTCGCACACTACGTGCGGACCTCCTTGACCTCGTGCAGGGCCGGGGACTACAGGAGGAAGCTCAGATCAAGGGCTTCCTCGAGGAGCAGACACCTCCCCGCAAACTGGCCTCCATCCTGCAGGCGGGCGAGCTCCAGCGGGCCTACTTGCGGGTGGCGGTAGCGCTCCTGCCCATGTTTATTGCGGGTCTCTGGACCCTCCTCTTCCATGCCGAACGCTCGAATGTCCCCATGATTTGGCTGGTCCGGAAGGTCGCCTGGTACAGCAGCATGACCTACCTCCAGTTCGCCCTCCGGGGCATCTGGGCCCAGCATCGGGAGCCGGTGCGCCTGCTTTGGGGGCTCCTGCTCGGCAGCATGGGGGGTCTGCTCTGGTTCGCAATCAACCAGGACTCCTGGCCCGTGTTACTGGCGCTCTTTAGCTCTCCAGGGAGAGTCCTCTTCCATGCGGGCAAACCCATCCTCACGGGAGCCTTCCTGGGCTTCACCGTGGAGCGCGTCGCGGACCGCCGCCGCTGGTGGACCCTGGCCCTGGATGCTCCGGTCTTCACCCTGCTGCTTCTGGGGCACTACAACCTCATCCTCAAGTACCCCCAACTCATCCTCACCCAGGCCGCCCCCACCAGGGCTTCGGCTCCAGCACCTCGGGTCAAGGCCTCGCGCCTCGTCATCCCCGCTAGTCCGAATCCAGTGCCCATTGCCCTCTCCACCATGGCACTGCAGGCCGCCCTCTGGGCAGGCGCCGGCACCAGCCGGCGCCTGCGACTGATGCGGCTCTTCCGGCGCCAGGCCGCCTGACCGCCAAAGCCCTGTAAGTGGCTGGGGTCTCGCGATGGGCCGACTCAACGAGGACCTTGGCGCAGGACTGGCAGAGGCAGAGCGTGTTGTTGGGCCAGGGCAATCGATCAGCCAGGTGAAGAGGCTGAACAGATCCAAGGCGTTTTCTTAGTGATCCTCGTGATCTAATTAAGTGTTAATATTTCTGTTTTTAGTAATTTTATCGATCCATTTACACTCAGAGTATCGGCAAAGCCGTTGGAACTGGACGTCACAGTTGAGCGGATCAAATGGACACCAGATGTCCTATCGATCGCACCAAACTGGGGGCAACCCTGCATAAAGAAAAAAGTGCAGGGGGCCTTGACACACACGAAAAAAAGACGAATATTGGATTCTCAGAACAACGGAGACCCCATGCCGACCTCCCCTCGCAGCTATGGCTACAAGTTCAGCGGCTACTTCATGGAGTACGGCCCCATCCAGGCCGACAACCTGGAGGCCGCCCGGGCCCTGGTCCGCCAGCGGCTCGGCGTCGGCCGCCTGCCC
>CAITBU010000419.1 GCA_903890595.1 uncultured Holophagaceae bacterium
CTTCGCTGCCGTCCTGGTGTCCAAGAGGTCCAGCAAGGGGGCCAAGGGCCGGCTGGCCCGGCGCCTCTACGGCACCCTGGTGAAGCTCCAGCGGCGGGGGCTGGTCACCCAAGAGGCGGGCGTGGTCCGCTCCCTGGCGGTACCCCCCAAGGCCCGGAGTGAGGCAGCTCCCGCCCTGGGTGTGGTGCTGGAGCGCCTGCTGTTCAAGGCCCTCCTGGCTGAGGACGGGCAGGGGGAGGGGCATACCCCTCGCACGCTGCTGGAGTCCCGGCGTGCCTTCCTGGCTGAGGCCGTTGCTGTCGGGTGGAGCACGGCAGACGCTGCGGCACTGCTGGGCATCACTGGCGCCCAGGCGGGGCAGCTGCTGGAGGGGTGGTAGGGTCCAGCAGGGCCTAGCACGCTACTGTGAAGGTACCGCCTTGACCATAGGAGCCCTTCCCTTGCCCTTTTCCCACCTGCTCCTCGGCCCTGAGCTTCAGTGCGCCTTCCAGGCCCTGGGCTATGCGACCCCCTTCCCGGTGCAGGAACAGACCATTCCTCTGGTGCTGGCGGGCCAGGACCTGGTGGTGCAGGCGCCGACCGGCTCCGGGAAGACGGTGGCCTACCTTGCGCCCCTCCTGCATCGGCTGGTGGAGGGTGGCCCCGGACGCCTGCCGGGTAACCAGACGAAGGCGCTGGTCCTGGTGCCGACCCGTGAGCTGGCGGCGCAGGTGGGGGAGCGGGCCACGGAACTGGCAAAGCACCTGCCTCTGCCCATGAAGATCCAGGCGGTCTTCGGTGGCGTCTCGGTGAACCCCCAGATGCTGGACCTGCGGGGCGGCGCCGACCTGGTCATCGCCACGCCGGGCCGCCTGCTGGAGCTGGTGCGGAAGAATGCCCTGAGCCTGGCGGGTCTGCAGCACCTGGTCCTCGACGAAGCGGACAAGCTGCTGGAGCTGGGCTTTCACGAGGAGATGCAGGACCTCCTGCGGCAGCTACCCGTCCGGCGGCAGACGCTCATGTTCTCCGCGACCATGAACAGCGCCGTGGAAGAGGTCGTCCAGCTCTTCCTGCGCTCGCCGCAGCACATCCAGGTGGAGGCCGCACTGGCCCTATCGGTGGCCATCGAGGAGCGGGCTTGCCTCGTCCCCCTGGAGCACAAGGGACCCTTCCTGCGGGAGCTGCTGGCCCGGGAGAGCTGGCCCCAGGTGCTGGTGTTCGTGGCCTCAGGGAGACGAGCTGACAACGTGGTGCGCAAGCTGGGGAACAGCGGCATCCGGGCGCTTTCATTGCACGGCGACAAGAGCATGAGTGCCCGCACCGACGCCCTGGAGCAGTTTCGGGATGGCCGCCTCCGCATCCTCGTGGCCACGGATCTCATCGCCCGGGGCATCGATATCAGCGGCCTGGCCTGTGTCATTCACTACGACCTGCCGCGCTCCCCCAAGGACTATGTCCACCGCACCGGCCGCACCGGCCGGGCCGGCCTGGGCGGCGTCGCCATCAGCCTCGTCAGCCCCGACGAGGAGGCCCACTTGGCCGTCATCGAGAAGAAGGTGCGGCGACGCTTCAAGAGGGAAGTGGGGACGGCGTAGGGGGCGGAGGAGGACCGAGTCAGCCGGGCCGTAGCAGCTTCTCGCAGGTTTAAATCCTGCCGTCATCCGCCTCTCGCGCCGACCCACCCCATCCGATTTGAACCGGGTCCCGCTGCGCAGTCCCCCGGTCTGCTCCGGCGCCACAGCTAGTGGCGCCGGAGCAGACCACTCGCAGGTACAAATCCTGCCCCCGCGCTCTACCAATAAAAAAGGTTCATCCGGGAACTCCGGGGAAAAACAACAGCCAACCACAGAGAACGCAGAGAGCGCAGAGGCGCGCCGACCCACCGTGCATGGGCCCGCCGAAGGCGGCTTCCGGCGAAGCCGGAAGTCATCCCGGGGTGCCACGGCCGCGCCCCCCAAGAGGCGCGGCAGCGGCGCCCC
>CAITBU010000420.1 GCA_903890595.1 uncultured Holophagaceae bacterium
GCGGGGTGCCGTGGTGCTCTCCATCGGCGACCTGGTGGACCTGGAGGTCACCGCCGTGGACGAGGACCTGCGCCGGGTCAGCGGCTGGCTGACCGAAGCCAAGGCCCAGGACGGCCATGGCAAGCCCTTCGCCTTCGTGCCTACCTTGGCTGCCCCCGCCGTGCTGCGGGAGGGGGACCTGGAGAAGCCCCGCCGGGGTGGCAATCAGGACCGCGGCGCCCGGGGCAAGCGGGAGGCCGCCCCCAAGGGTCGCTCGGGCAAGCCGGGCAAGAAGGCCCAGGAGCCGCGCCCCAAGCCGCCCAAGGGCAGCGTGCGGGGCACGGGCAAGCGGAAGGGCCGCTGATGGTCGCACCGCCCGTCCCCCAGCGCTGCCTCGGTGTGGACCCGGGCTCCCTGGCCTGTGGCTGGGCCGTGGTGGAGCGCCTGGGCTCGCGGCTCACCCTGGTGGAAGCGGGGGTCATCCGCAGCCCCCGAGGGGCGGACTTTGACCAGCGCATCCACGGCATCCACCTGCGGCTGTCCGAGGCCATCGCCGCCCACGCCCCGGGCTTCATGGCCGTGGAGTCCCCCTTCGTGGAGAAGAACGCCGCCACCGCCCTCAAGCTGGGCCAGATCCGCGGCGGCATTCTGCTCACGGGGGCCCTGCACGGCCTCCCGGTGGGCGACTACAACCCCATGCAGGTGAAGAAGGCCGTCAGCGGCTACGGCTGGGCCGACAAGACCCAGGTGGGGAAGATGGTGATGACCCTGCTGAACCTGAAGGAGCCTCTGGCCGCCGATGCCGCTGATGCTGCGGCCGTGGCCATTGGTCACCTTTTGGCCACCCGCCGACCCTGACTCAGGGGCATGGATGACCTGAAGGTCTTGTTTTTGAAGGGCTTTCCGAAGTGTCACAGAGGCTGTGACAAAAATGTGCGTAACTCGTGACATTTCTTGTGATGCCTATCACTAGCCTGGGTCATGACACCCATGGATTATGGTCAGGTAGCACACGGAGCAGCCATGCATATGGACACCGCCGTTCGATCCCACAACCCCGCCTTCTGGACCACCGCTGAGCGCCTGCACGAGGTGTTCAATCAGCTGGAGCGCCAGATGAGCGCCTCCCCCCGCGGGCTGGCAATCCTCCGCCAGGTGCAGGCTCTGGAAGCGGAGTTCGAGGCCGAGGTGAAGCAGCGGAGCCGAGTGGCCGCCTGACGCGTCCTTGCCCACAGAGAGGCCCGGCAGCTGCCGGGCCTCTCTGCGTCTGGGGTGCCCTTACTTGGTATGGACCCAGCGCTTCACGATGCCGCAGAAGGCGCCGCTGTCCCCGCCATCCGGAATGAAGACCCCAGGCCAGCGGAGGTCCACCAGCCAGACCCTGGCAGAGGTCGTACCCACCGGCAGACTGAGGCCCAGCTGACCGGCGCCAACGGCGTGCGGCGACCCGGCGGTGAGCGCACGGGTGGTCGGATCGTAGCCCTCCAGGGTGGCCACGGGGCTGGTGCCAGCCAGGGCCGGGATGCCGGCGGGGTTCAGGGTCAGGTCCGAGGGGAAGGCGAGCTGCAGGCTCGCCATCCCCGCCAGGCTGGCACCCATGGCCGGACTGGAGACCACGGCCACATCCGAGGCACAGGGCAGGACCAGCTTGCGGTCCACGCCGGCTGAGGCCGACGACGCCGCCAGCACCATCCGACCACCGGGGTGCACAGGGGGCTGCGGGCCATTGGGATCCACCTTGAAGTAGCGGCCATCCGAGGGCGGGGCAGAAATCAGGGCTACGCCGTTGATGGTGACCACCGTGTCGGCGGGCGGCACGCCCTTGTCCAGGGTGACGATGACCAGGCCCTGCACGGAGGCCTCACCGGCGGCGGGATCCGCCAGGTACAGACCGCCCCCCACGGCACCGATCTGCCAGCGCTTGCTGCCAGAGCCGCCCAGGGGCACCGGGTTCGGGTCGGGCGGTGCGGGGGTGGGGGTACCGGGGGGCGCCGGGTCGACCACGGCCCCGGAGGGACTGACCGTCACCGAGACTGTGGCAGGGACCGAGGTGGCATGGGCATCGCTCACCACCAGGGTGAAGGTCAGCGTGACCGGAGGTGTCCCACTGGGAACCGCTGGCGCCACGAAGGTCGGATGCGCTGTGGCCGCCCCCGTGAGGGTGATGCTCGCCCCCGCCGGGGCGGTCCAGGCGAAGGACAGGGGCTCGCCGTCCGGGTCGGCGCTCAGGCTGCCGTCCAGAGTTACAGTCGCCCCGGCCAGCACCGCTTGGTTCGTCCCCGCGTGGGCAATGGGGGCGGGGTTGGGCAGGGGTGGGGCGTTCACGGTGATGGTCACGCTGGCGGGGCTGGAGCTGAGCTGGCCGTTGCTCACCACCAGGGTGAA
>CAITBU010000421.1 GCA_903890595.1 uncultured Holophagaceae bacterium
CATGGCCATCAAGAAGAAGTCCGATCTCGTTCCCAGCCTGAAGGAGTCCGCCTACCACATCTGGCTGGCTGGCCTCGGTGCCTACAGCGTCGCTGGCGAAGAAGGCAACCGCCTCTTCAAGCAGCTCGTGGACAAGGGTGCGGAGCTGGATGAGGCGAACAAGGAGCGCATCCTTGAGCTGGCTGAGCGCGCCAAGGGTCTGAAGGGCGATGCCAAGGGTGCCTGGGACAAGCTCTCGACTCCCTTCGAGGGCGGCCTGGCGACAGCCATGCACCGTCTGGGCGTCCCGACCCGGGAAGAGATCGTCAACCTCACCCAGCGGGTGGAGGAGTTGACGAAGCTGGTGGCCAAGACCAAGGCCACCCCGAAGCCTGCGGCCAAGCCCGCCGCCAAGGCTGCCGAAGCGCCCAAGCGCAAGAGCAAGGCTGCGAAGGCCTGAGGGCTCCATGCCCTCACGTCGCCGCGCAAAGGCACAGCGGGTGGGGCTGGCCCTGGCCGCCGGAGGGGTTCTGGGGGGCGTCTACGAGGTAGGCGCCCTCCGAGCCCTGGAGGAGGCCATTGAGGGCCTCCATCTGAACAACCTGCGGGTCATCGTGGGGGTGAGCGCAGGCTCCTTTATCGGGGCCCATCTGGCCAACGGCGTCACGGTGACCGAGATGATCCGGGGCCTGGCTGCTGAAGACGGCAGCGAGGCCATGTTCGACCAGTCCATTTTCTTCATGCCGGCCTATCGAGAGCTGGCGAGGCGTGGGCTGCAGCTCCCTGCGGTGATCAGCGAGGCCCTGACCCAGCTGGCCAAGGGGCCGGAGGATCCCTCCTTCATGGGGACCCTCGAGGGCCTCGGCCGGTCCCTCCCAGTTGCCCTGTTCAGCAATGAAGGCATCCGGGAGTATCTGGCAAAGTCTTTCTCGCAGCCAGGCCGGAGCGACGACTTCCGGCGGCTGCAGCAGAAGTTCTTTGTGGTGGCCACGGATGTGGAAACGGGCCGGCGGGTGGTCTTTGGCGACCAGGGCATGGACCACGTCCCCATCTCTCTCGCAGTGCAGGCCAGCACGGCCGTGCCCGGCCTCTACCAGCCCGTCGAGGTCGAGGGACGGGTCTGCGTGGACGGTGTGCTCCTGAAGACCATGCATGCCTCCGTCGCCCTGGACCACGGGGCCGACCTGCTGTTCTGCGTCAATCCCCTGGTGCCCATGGAGACGGGCTCAGAGGATGCCCGCGAGGCGCTGGGCAAGCGGGCGGTCCAGCGGGGCGGTCTGCCGGCCCTGCTCTCGCAGAGCTTCCGAATCCTCATCCACTCCAGGGCCGTTCTGGGCATGGAGCGCGCGGCTCAGAGCCATCCGGACAGCGACCTGGTGCTGTTTCAGCCTGAGTCCACCGAGCACCGGCTCTTCACGAATCTCTTCCGCTTCCGGTCTCGCCGCAAGATCTGCGAGATTGCCTACCAGCAGACCCGGCAGGACCTCTGGCGGCGGCGGGAGCAGCTTGGGCCCCTGTTCGAAAAGCATGGCCTGACCCTGCAGCTGGATGTGCTGGCAGATCCGTACCGGACTGTTTGGGACTGCCTCGAACATCCCAACCGCAGGGAGCTGAGCGTGGCCGATCGGCTGGACGGGGCCCTGCGGGTTCTGGAGACCGGCCTCACCCGGAGGCGGGGCAAGGGCCGGTAATTGTGGGGTCATCCGGGATTTCAGGGTAAGAGCCAAGACACGCTATCCACACCCCCTGTGTATTCTCCGCACGCTCAGGGGAAAGCAACCACTCTCGCAGAGAAAAGATGAGGGGGGCGGAGGGGCGCTGAGGGCTGCGGGCTAGCCGCTGTTCTCTGCGAACCTCAGCCTTCTCCGCGTCCTCTGCGAGAGTGGTTGCTCTTCCCCCACGAGCTGGATGAATTCATGGAGAGCTGACCCTACTTCAAATCCCGGGGGAACCCTTGCTAATCCGCCAGCTCCACCTTGGCCTGCTCGACGTCCAGGCGCTCCATGGCGTCCTGGGGCTGGGCTGCGGCAGCCTCGCGGTACAGGGCCTCGGCTTCCTTCTTCCCGGAGCGACCCTTCAGGAGGAGCAGGCCATTGGCGTACTCGATGCGGTAGATGGCCGATTCCGGGAACAGCTCGAGGCAGGTCCGGTAGTGCTCTAGGCCAACCTTCTCCTTGGCGCCGTAGGTGAGGCTGCCCATCAGGCTGCCGACCTTGTCGATGACCTCGGCGTGGTAGGTACCCAAGGCGGCGTGGGCGTCGGCGTGCTCAGGGTCCAGCTCCAGGGCGCGGGTGAGGCTGTCCTTGATCTTGCCGCCCAGCCCCTGGGCCAGGGCCTTCACCACGGAGATGCCCTGGCTGTAGCGGCCAAGGGCGTAGGCGTGGAGGTAGAAGTTGAAGGCATCCTCGGGTGCCTTGGTCATCCGCGCTTCGCAGCGAGCGGCCACCTCCTGGAACAGCCTTAGCTGGACCGCCTCGTCCTCTTCCAGGTAGTTGGCGTAGATGTTCTGGGCGTGGTTGGCCACGTTGGAACCCGCCGCGCCAGCCGCCAGGCCAACTTCGACGGCCTGGGCGAACTCGCCGGCATGGTAGTGCAGCCAGGCCTGGAGGACCTTCTTGTCCTCGGGGAAGGGCTCGCGGTTGCCCTTGTGGAGCCGGGGCCAGGCCTTCTTGGCCGTGGCGGCCGTGTAAACGTAGGCCTTGTCGGCGTAGGGAAATTCAATCCAGGCTTGTTTGGCCATCGTGAGCCCTCCCAAGTGAAGCTGGTGTCAGTCGTAGTCCAGGCCTGCCACCACGAAGATGTAGCCGCGCATGGCCTCTTCGGGAGCGGTGCCCTTGAGCTTGAGCCAGGCGTCGTACTTGGCGCGACCCACGAAGTCGAAGGTGCCGGGGCGCTCGTCCCCAGCGTCGCCCAGGGTGGCCTGCTTGAAGTAGGCGTAGAGGCTCAGCAGGGTGTCGTTGTCCGGCCGCTGGGTGGCGGTCTTGGCCTGGGCCTGAGCCGCCTCGAATTGCGTCTGCAGGGTGCTGTCTGTGGCCATCGTGCCTCCAATGTCGGGACTGTCCCGGTTCAGTTCGCTAGCAGCTGGTCAACTTGATGCTCGAGGGACTCCTGGATCCGGTGGGTGAAGGGCCAGAGCATGATGCCCAGGTGCATGTCGATGGCGATATGGTCCTCAGCCACCTGCACCTGGCCGGTGATCCCATGGCCATGGAAAGAGCCGCCGAGGCCTTCCCACTCGATGTTCATCCCGTAGTTTTGCTGAAGGTTGGCTTCCACCTCGCCGAAGCGCCGTCGCACCTCCTGGCTGCCGAGGCTGTGGGGGCGCTGGATGCGGACACGGGACATGCGAATATCCTGACGGGAATTAGCTGGCGACGTTTGAGGAATTTCCTCAAAGCATGGCGAATCCCTACTCGAGGTAGTTCCTGGACTTCTCCCCGGAAAGCGGGGACTTTGAGAGTACGGCAGTGTCGCGGAGGGATGACGATGAGATGGGTCGTCTTCAACCAGAAGGGTGGCGTCGGGAAGTCCACCATTGTGTGCAACCTGGCTGCAATCGCGAGTCGGAAGGGCCAGCGCACCCTGGTGGTGGACCTGGATCCGCAGGGGAACTCTACGCAGTATCTCCTGGGCCGCGCGGCCGCCGCCGCGAAGCCCCACCTGGGGACCTTCTTCGAAGGAACCCTGGGCCTCGGCCTGCTCCGGCGAAGCCTGCGGGAGGTGGTCCACAGCACCGCCATCCCCAACCTGGATGTGGTGCCCTCCAGTCCCGAGCTCGAGGCCCTCCAGAGCAAGCTGGAATCCCGGCACAAGATCATGAAGCTGCGGGAGGGCCTGGGCGAGCTCCAGGAATACGATGCGGTCTACCTCGACACGCCACCGGCCTTTGGCTTTTACACCCTCTCGGCCCTCATCGCCGCCGACCGCTGCCTGATCCCCTTCGACTGCGATGCGTTCTCCCGGCAGGCGCTCTATGCCCTGCTGGAGAACCTGGCGGAGGTGAAGGATGACCACAATCCCGGCCTGGAGGTGGCGGGCATCGTGGTGAACCAGTTCCAGTCCCGGGCCAACCTGCCCAGGCAGCTGGTGGACGAGCTCGTGGCAGAGGGCCTGCCCATTCTCGAGCCCTTCATCTCTTCGTCCGTGAAGGTCCGGGAGTCCCACCACGCCGCCTGCCCCCTGGTGCTCCTGGAGCCCGCGCACAAGCTGTCCAAAGAGTTCGAGGCCCTGCACGACGCCTTGGAGAAGGCGGCAAAGCCTGGCCGAGGGACGAAACGAGCCTCGGCAAAAAACTAGAATTATCCAGAAAAAAAACCGCCATCTGCGCTCTCTGCGGTGAGGTCTCTTTTTCGCAGACCACGGAAGAGCAATAGCGAGGCTCAGAGCCGCTTCAGGGCCTCGAACTCTTCTTCGAAGGCCTCCACCAGGTGGGCTGGGTCGTCCATGAGGGCCTTGTCGGCGATGACGCCCACCTGCACCTTGC
>CAITBU010000422.1 GCA_903890595.1 uncultured Holophagaceae bacterium
CTCAAGACCCCCTCAGTGACCAAGGGGACCCTCTATCTGCAGGGCTCTGACTTCGCCCACTTCGCCTTTCAGCCCCCGGAGGACCTCATCCTCCACCTCACTCCCAAGGCCCTGGTGTCCTACAGTCCGGAGGCCAAGGCGGGCGAGCTGCTGAAGATCGGCATGATCCTGAATGCCGACCGGAAGTTCCTCGGGCTGGGCCAGAAGCTAAGCTACCTCGACGAGTACTTCCAGATCGCCCTGGGCGAGTCCCGGGAGGTCCCCAACACCTGGCACCTCACCCTCAGCCCGCGCACCCTCTCCCTCCGCAAGCGGATGCAGACCGTGGCCCTCTGGGTGGATCGGGACACCTGGTTGCCACGACAGATCCTGTGGGTGGAGCGCAGCGGGGACAGCTGGCTGCTGGAGCTGGGTGCGCTGCGCATCAACCAGCCGCTCCCCGCAGCCGTGACGGGGTTCAAGCTGCCAGAGGGCATTGCCCTGCGAAACGAATTCAGCTTCTTCGCCACTCGCAAGAAGTAGGGGTAGACTGTTTTCTCCAACCCGGGGGGCTCGATGATCGTGATGTGCCCTGCCTGTCAGGCTCGCTTCCAGTACGATGACTCCCGGTTCGGCGCCTCGCCGGGCAAGCGCTTCCGGTGTCCGAAGTGCAGCCACGTGTTCGAGGTGGTCAATCCCCTGCTGGCCCCGCCAGAGGAGACCTTGTCCAGGCCCCTCGACCTCCCCGAGCCGGAGCCCCCGCCACCCCAGGCAACGGTGCGCCGGGACCGGGAGGCCATGCTGGCGGCGGCGGGCATCATGGCCGCGGGGTTGCCCCCGGGCCTGCGGTACAGCCTCGCCATCCTCACCGGGCCCCAGGCCTCCACGGTGAAGGTCCTGGATAAGCCCGCCACGGTGATCGGCCGGGAGGAGGGGGACGTGATCACGGGCGACCCCGAGACGTCCCGGCGCCACGCCCTGCTGGAGGTCCGCCAGGACGGCAGTGTCTGGCTCAGCGACCAGCAGTCCACCAACGGCACCCTGGTGGCGGGCGAGCCCATCCTGGGCCCCCTGCGGCTGGACAACCACCAGGAGTTCACCTGCGGCAACAGCACCTTTATGCTGCTGGTCCGGGACACGGAAGAGCCCCCTCTCACCTGAGGCCCCCGCCATGCAGCCTGATCCCTACGCCCCCCACCTCCAGAAAGCGGATGACCTCTTTGCCCTGGGCGAGGTGGTGAAGGCGGGCCAGATCTGGCAGGCGATCCTGAAGCAGCAGCCCTCCCATGTGGAGGCCCGGCGCCACCTGCTGGAGGTCAAGGAGCACCTGCAGCGTCTGCAGCAGGCAGAAGCGGCCGCACCCACTGTGCCAGACCCGCTCCCGGACCAAGGGGTGCCCGAGGGTCCCGAGCCCGGCCAGTTGCTGACCGATGGCTGCACCCTCTACGACATGGGCCAGACCGAAGATGCCCTCCACAAGTGGGAACAGGCCCTGGCCCTGGACCCCGACCTGGTCCTGGCCCGCACCTATGCAGAGGGTGCCCGGCGGGAGCTGGGGCTGGTGGGCTCGGGGCGTGCGGCGGTGCCTCCTCCCATCGCTCGCGTGGCTGCGCCTCCCCCCCAGGCCCTTCCACCGCGCGCCCAGGATCCCCTCGAGGCCCTCGATCAGAAGCTGCTCCAGGCCGAGCGCCTGCTGGCTGCGGGACACCTCGAGGAGGCCGCTTTCGGCTTTCAGCAGGCCCTCGGTCTCGATCCAGGTAACCTGCGAGCCCTGGCGGGCCTGGAGCACTGCCGCAAACCGACCCAACCACCCACTCCGGCACCCATCCAGCTGAGTCCCCCGGTCGCTCAGCCCATCACCCTGGCACTGGCCTCCAGAGAGGTTGAGCCTGTGCACGCCCCATTAGCCCTCCTAAAAGCGCCCCCACCCGCCCGGGAGGGCCTGAACCTGCCGGCACCCCTCCGTGAAGCGACGGAGCGCATGCCCTGGCTCCGGGAGCCCCGGGTTCTGGCCGTGGCGGCCGGCGGCGCAGCCGTCCTGCTCATTGCCCTGGGCCTCTTGAACTCCTACCGGAAGGAGCGGGCCCTTCGGATCGAGGTCCAGGCCGCCCTCGCCTCGGCCCTGGCCCCCGTGGCCCAGCAGGCCCGGTCCGTGGACCTGACGGAGAGCCCCGCCGAGATCCTGCGGGAGGCGGACGTTGCCCTGGTCACGGACCCCCTGCGGGCTTTCCTCCGGGCAGAGACCCTGGTCGCCCGCAGCCCCAGCGATGCCGCAGCGGCCCAGTTGCTAGAAAAAGCCCGCCAGGGCCTCGCCGGGGGCAGCGGCGGAGCCAGTCTCGCCGAGTTCCAGCAGCACCTGCAGAGTGGCAACCTGGAGACCGCTGCCAAGGTCATCGACGCCCTCCTCCGGGCTGAGCCCGGCGATGTTGACCTCCGCACCCGGGCGGCCCGCCTCCACCTGGCCCTCTGCGCCGCCCACGCCGCCCAGGCCAAGTGGGATGACGCCCAGGAAGACCTCCTGCGGGGCCGGGCTCTCGCCCCGGGGGACCGTTCCTGGCAGGCCCGCATCCACCTCCTCGAGCACCTGCGAACCCTCCCCAAGGCCCAACAAGCATCTTGGATCGCCCTGCTGGGCTGAGCTTCCTAAGACTTGGGTAGGTTGGAGTCCCGCAGCTCACTCTGGATGCGCCGCACTTCATCCAGGGACGCCTCGAAGGCCAAGTAGACGCGGGGATCGAAGTGGGTACCTACGCCGTTCTGGATGAGGGTCAGGGCCTCTTTCTCGCTGAGGGCAGGCCGGTAGGGACGGTGGGTGGTCAGGGCGTCAAAGACATCCACCAGGGCCACGATGCGCGCCTCGAGGGGAATCTCCTCGCCCTTCAGGCCGTCGGGATAGCCGGTGCCATCCCAGCGTTCGTGGTGGGACAGAGCGATGGTTGCCGCCGCCTGGAGGAGGGGGTTGGCACTACCTGACCCCTGGAGCAGGCTCCCATTGCCCACCACGCTGCGTACGACGGGGTGGGCCTGGCGCAGGATCCCGGCACCGATGGCACAGTGTTCCCGAACCGTGGCCCACTCCTCCGCATCGAGGCGGCCCGGCTTAAGGAGAATGCGGTCCGGGATGCCAATCTTCCCCAGGTCGTGGAGGGCGCTGGTGACAAAGAGCCGGTCGCAGGCCTCGGCATCCAGCCCCAGGTTCTGAGCGACCGGCTGGGTGTAGTAACTCACTCGCAGGACGTGGTTGCCCGTCTCCTCGTCCCGGTATTCCGCCGCCCTGGCCAGGCGCAGCACCACCTCCCGCTGGGAGTGCTCCAGCTCCCGCGTCCGCTCCCGGACCCGAATCTCCAGGGCCTCGTTCTGCCGCTGGAGCTGTTCCTGGTAGTCGCGGATGCGCAGCACATTGCGGAGGCGGGCCAGCAGGTCCTCGGGATCCACGGGCTTGGTGAGGAGGTCAAAGGCCCCGAGGTCGAGGGCCCGCCGCTTCAGATCGCTGTCCTGGAGGCCCGTGACGATGATGACCGGGAGGCTGCCCCAGCCCGGCTGGGACACGGTGGCCAGCAGCTCCAGGCCGTCCATGTCCGGCATCTTCACATCCGTTACCACGACGTCGGCGGAGTGGGTCTTGAGGTAGTCCAGGGCCAACGCGGCCCCAGTGAAGAAGTGAAAGGCCCAGTCCGGGCTGACGCCGTGCAGGATGCGCCGGTAAGCGTTCAACACGCTCTGTTCGTCGTCCACAAATAGGATCGTGCGCATGAAACCGGATGCTCCTGGGAGGTCCCTGATGATAGATGTAATTGTATGTTGGTTGGTGTAAATTTTCCCACCCAAGCAGATGTTGCCCATCGAGCAACCACCCTCGGTGGGCCTAGCTCACGCCGACCTCTGGGGGCACGGGGTGGCTCAGGAAGTGGGTCATGCCTTCACTGAATCCGTAGGCCCCCGTGGCACCAAAGGCCAGGAGATCCCCAGGGGCCAGGGCCGGCAGGACCACCTCCCCCAAGCGGTCAAGGCTGGTGCAGAGGGGGCCAGCCAGAGTGGTGGGAAGACTGCCCCCACTCCGGCCAACGGCCTTCACGGGGAAGGCTTGGCCTGTGAGCAGGGGCCGGAGCAAGTGGTTGATGCCCCCCTCCAGGATGGCGAAGCGGGTGCCCCGGCTCTCCTTGGTGCGCACCACCCGGGCCAGATAGACCCCACAAGGGCCCACCAAGAAGCGGCCGGGTTCCAGGATCAGCTCCCCTGTAAACCAGGGGTGGCGAGCCAGGAGGTCGGCCAGGCCGTGACCCAGAGCCGAGAGCTCCAGGGGGGTTTCCTCCGGTGCATAGGGGATGCCCAAGCCGCCGCCCAGGTCGATCTGTTCCAGGACCATCCCGTGCTGGTCGCGCAGGCGCTGGGCCAGGTCCAGCACCGCCGCGTGGGTGGCCAGCAGCTTGGAGGCGTCCCGCTGGTTGCTGGCCGCGAAGACATGGAGGCCCCGGATGCGCACGTGGCGCAGGTCAGCGGCTCGGGCCAGCAGAGCCGGCACGTCTTCCTCGTCCACACCAAAGGCCGAGGGCCCGCTGCCGCCGATGATGCGATTCCCTTCCGTCACCTCGAAGGCGGGGTGTACCCGCAGGTTCACGGCCACTTCGCCCTGGGCCAGCGCCTCGATGCGGGCCAGATCCTCCCAGCCCTCCGCCTGGATGCGGACCCCCATGGCCAGGGCCTTGGCCAGCTCTGGTTCCCGCTTGCCGGGCCCGGCGAAGAAGGTGCGCTGGGGCGGCAAGGCCAAGGCCGCCACCTTCTCCAGTTCACCGATAGAGGCGCAGTCGAAGCTGGCGCCCAGGGCGGCAAAGCGCTTCAGCAGGCTGGGGTGCGAGTTGGCCTTCACCGCAAAGGCAATGCGCACCCGCTGGGGCAGCGCCGCGCGGAGGGCCTGAAACTGTGCTTCCGCCACCCCCGCCGAGTAAGCGAAGCACGGCGTGCCATGCGCCTCCGCCAGGGCCTGGCACTGCGCATCGTCGAAGGCGAACAAAGGGTTCATGGTCGTTGCTTCCAGTACGGCGCCAAGCGCTTGATGCCTTCTTGCAGCTGCTCGGGGGTGGCGGCGAAGCTGAGGCGCAGGTGGCCGCGGCCACCCTCGCCGAAGGCCAGGCCTGGGATCGCCACCACGCCCGCTTCGTCCCGCAGGCGCAGGGCGAAGGCCAGGGGATCCGCATGGGCCTCCGGGGGCAGGGGCATGAAGTGGTAGAAGGTCCCGTCCGGCGGCGTCACCGTCTGGCCCAGCTCCCGGCGCAGGGCCGCAGCCAGGGCCTCCCAGCGCTCCTGGATGGCGGCCCGGGCTTCGGCCAGGATGGCGTCGGAGTGCTCGATGAGTGCCAGTGCCGCCCACTGGGCCGGAGTGGCTGTACCCGTCACCGCATAGCCGTGCACCACCCGAGTGGGGGTCAGCCAAGCGGGGTCGCCGATGGCCCAGCCCACCCGCAGGCCGGGGGCACCCCAGCCCTTGCTGACGGAGCTCACCACCACACCGCAGTCCGTCACATCCCGCAGGCCCGGGGGGCGCACGCCGAAGTGCAGGTCCCGATAGACCTCGTCCGAGATCAGCAGCAGGCCCCGGGCCTCACAGGCCGCAGCCACCCGCCGCAGGGCCTCCAGATCCCCGCCACCACCGGTGGGATTGGAGGGCAGGTTGAGGAGCACTGCCGAGGCATCCGGGGTGGCTGCCAACACCTGCAGCAGCGCGTCGGCATCCAGGCGAAAGCGATCCGGTGAGAGGGGATAGGTCACGGGCACCGCACCCGCCATGCGGGCCAGGGCCGGGTAGGCCACGAAGCCCGGATCGGGCACCAGCACCTTCGTGCCGGGCTCCACCCAGGCCTGGAACAGTGAGAACAGCGCTCCCTGGGAGCCCGTGGTGATGAGCACCTCGTCCACCGTTGCGCCATGAAACGCCGCCACGGCCTTGCGCAGGTCCGGCAGTCCCACGTGAGGCACGTAGCCGCAGGGACCGGCGGGCCGGAGAAGGGCCAGCCGAGCCGGTTCCGGCAGCGCCCAGGTGGGCTCGCCCAGACCCAGGGGAATGGCCCCAGGCGGCGTCCCATCCGTGATGGCCCGGATGGGCGAAGGCTTCAGCAGCGAGAGCCTGGACGCGGGCTGGATCATCGCAGAGCCTGCTCCAGCGCCGTGGCAGCATCGGTCTTGTCGTCGCGGTACTTGACGATGCAGGGAGCCGCCAACTGGAGGCCGTGGCTGCGGGCATAGTCGCCGGAGGCTGGGCGGGAACCCGGCACCACGACGGCACCCTCGGGCACTTCCGCACGAAGCTCCCGGCCATGCACGAGGTCGTAGATCACGGTGCTGCCGGTGATCACCACACCGGAGGCCAGCACCGCGCGCTTGCGCACCACGATGCCCTCAAACAAGCCCACGAGACCACCCACAAAGGCGTCGTCCTCCACCACCACGGGGCGGGCCCCTGCGGGCTCCAGCACGCCACCGATCTGGGCGGCGGCCGACAGGTGCACCCGCTTCCCGATCTGGGCACAGCTGCCCACCAGGGCGTGGCTGTCCACCATGGTGCCCTCGTCCACAAAGGCGCCCACGTTCACATAGGCGGGGGGCATGAGCACCACGCCGTGGGCGATGTGGGCCCCACGGCGCACGGCGGTGCCACCGGGCACCAGGCGCACCGCATCCTCCAGGTTGAAGTGGCGCGGCGGGTAGGCCGTCTTGTCGAACATGGGAAAGCCGGGACCCGGCATCTCCACGAGACCGGTGCGACGGAAGCCGCAGAGGATCGCCTGCTTCACCCAGGCGTTGGCCCGCCAGGTGCCATCCTCGTGGCGCTCGGCAGCCCGAACCACACCGGCCTCCAGGGCCACCAGCAGCACCTGGTGCATGGCGGGGGCTTCGGGATCTCCAGCCAGCTCTTCGGCGGTACGGTCAAAAAAGGCACGGATGGAAGGCAGGTCAAGGACCATCAGGAGACTCCAGGAAGGAGGGCGCCGCTGGCCAAGGCCAGGCCCTCAGCGAGCTTGGTGCGGGTGGCGGCCGAAGCTGGCGTAAGGGGCAGGCGCAGGCCGTCGCCGCCGAAGCCCATCTGAGCGAGCAGGGCCTTCAGGGGGATGGGATTGCTCTCCAGGAACAGGGCATCGATGAGGGGCAGCAGGCGCTGGTGCAGGCGCAGGGCCTCGGCCCGGTCGCCGCGGAGGGCAGCGGCCACCAGGGCGGCGGTCTCCCGGGGCACGGCATTGCCCAGCACCGAGATGAGGCCTGAGGCCCCCACGGCGATGGCGGCCACGGCGAGGATGTCATCCCCAGCCAGCAGCGTCTTCCCGGCGGGCAGGGTGCGGGCCACTTCAGCGATCTGGGGCAGGCTGCCGCTGCACTCCTTGATGGCCACCACCTGGGGATTCTCCCAGAGGCGGGCCAGCATGGCGGGGGTCACGTTCAGCGCGGTGCGGCCCGGCACGTTGTAGGCAATGAGGGGCAGGCCCGGAGCGGCCTCAGCCACGGCGGCGTAGTGCGCCACCAGGCCATCTGCGGTGGGCTTGTTGTAGTAGGGCGTCACCAGCAGGGCACCACTGGCGCCGAGCTCCTGGGCGCGGCGGGTCATGGCGGCGGCCTTGTGGGTGGCGTTGGAGCCCGTGCCCACCACCACCGGACGGCCCCCGCACTCCTCGAGGGTGGCGGCGATGATGGCGTCCCGCTCCGCGTCCAGCAGGGTCGAGGCTTCGCCGGTGGTGCCGAGCGGGATCAGGGTGTCGACGCCGCCTGCCACCACGTGGTGCACGAGGCGGCGGAAGGCGGGGAAGTCCACCTCGCCCGCAGAGGTGAGGGGGGTGGCCAGAGCCACGGCCAGGCCGGTGAGGTTCAGGGTCATGGCTGACCTCCAAAAGTGAAGAGCGGGTCCAGCAGGTCTGCCGCCAGGTCATCCATGCCGAAGACCCCCTTGCGGCCGTGGAGCCAGCGGGCAGCGGCCAGAGCACCCTGGGCGAAGGGGGCCCGGGAGCGGGCGGTGTGGGTGAGCTCCAGCACCTCGGCAGCGGAGTCCAGGCCCACGGTGTGGGTGCCGAACTCCACGCCAGCCCGCACCACGCCGATGTTCAGCTGGTGCGGTGCCGGGGTACCCAGGGTCCACTCGGTCTTGCGGGGGCAGCCTGCGAGCACGGCTGCCGCCAGGGTCTTAGCGGTGCCCGACGGCGCATCGGCCTTCATGCGGTGGTGGTGCTCCAGCAGATAGGGATCCCGGGACGGATCGAGGGCGGCGTAGCGGCCCAGCACTGTGGAGAGCCGCGCCATCAGGGCCACGGTGAGGGAGAAGTTGGAGGCGGCCAGCACGCCGATGCGGCCGGCCACGCGGGCCTCCAGGTCCGGCAGGCTCCAGCCCGTGGCACCGATCACCAGATCGGTGCCGGTCGCCAGGGCCCAGGCCAGATGGGCCTCCACGGCCTCGGCCACGCTGGCATCAATGGCCACATCCACAGGGGCCGAGGGGGACTCACCCATGTCCACGGTCCACACGATGCTGTCCCCGGCTTCCGCCGCGATGGCAGAGCCCAGGCGACCCCGCCCGAAGAGGCCGATGCGTGGCGCGCTCACGGCGTTCCCCCCACCAGTACGCGGTGGAGGCGGCGCAGGGCTTCGGAGGTGCTCTCTTGTTTGACCACCAGGCTCAGGTTGATCTCGTTGGCACCCATGCTGATCATCTCGACGTTGATGTCACCCAGGGAGCTGAGCAGCTGTGCGCCCACGCCAGGGGTGGACTTCAGGCGCTCGCCCACGGCGGCGATGATGGCCCGGCCTTCATGGACCTCCACCTTGGCGAAGACCGCCAGGTCCTGGAGCAGGGCCTTGAGGGGCACATCGGCTTCCACGGTGAGGGACACGCTGACCTCGGCGGTGGCCACCAAGTCGACGCTGACTTCACGGCGCCCAAACACCTCGAAGAGCCGCGCCAGGAAGCCGCTCTGGGCGAGCATCCGGGAGCTGCTCACGGTGAGCACCGTGACGGGGCCCCGGCTGGCCAGGGCGGTGATGGGGCGGCCCGTCTGCACCTCGGCGGAGATCGTCGTGAAGCGTCCCTCCGGCTTCTGGGTGTGGCGGACCGTCACGGGAATGCCGGCCTCCACCGCAGGCTGGATGGTGGCCGGGTGGAGCACCTTGGCCCCGAAGGCCGCCAGCTCCGCAGCCTCGGCAAAGCTCAGGTCGGAGATGGGCAGAGCCTCGGGCACGATGCGGGGGTCGCAGGTGAGCACACCCTCCACGTCGGTCCAGATCTGCACCTCTTCCGCACCCAGCGCAGCCCCGAAGAGCGCCGCAGAGTAGTCGCTGCCACCCCGACCCAGGGTGGTGGTGAGGCCACTCTCGGTGGCACCGATGTAGCCCTGGGTCACCACGGCCCGACCGGGGCCCAGGTGGGGGGCGAGGTGCAGTGCCGCCAGCTCACGGACCGCCTCGGGCTGGGGGGCGCCTTCGCCGAAAACCGCATCGGTGCGCATGACCGTGCGGGCATCCACCCAGACGCCCTCCATGTAGGCGGCAAAGATCCGCGTGGACAGCCGCTCGCCCAGGGAGGCGATGGCATCCATGCTCCGGGGGCTCAGCTCCCGCAGCATGCCCACACCCTTCAGCAGCAGCTCCAGCTCTCCAAACAGGTCGGCGATGGCGGCTGCCAGGGCCTCCGGAGCCGCCCCGTCGAAGAGCTCGGCGGCTGCCTTGCGGTGGGCGGCCAGGAGGGCACGGTGGCGCTCCAGGGCCAGGGGCAGGTCCCCCGCCTCGGCGGCCTTGGCGGCATCAAAGAGGCCGTTGGTGGTCTTGCCCATGGCGGACAGCACCACCAGGGGGGAGCGGGGCAGAGCTGCGCCCACCAGGAAGGCCACCTGGCGCATGCATGCGGCGTCAGCGACGCTGCTGCCGCCGAACTTGAGGACGATCATCAGAGGTATCCCTTCGCGTGGGCCAGTTCGGCGTTCAGGATGCTGCCACCGGCGGCACCGCGCTCGGTGTTGTGGCCCAGGAGGGCGAACTTGATGCCGAGGATGGGGCAGACCCGCAGGCGACCCACATGGACGCTCATGCCACCGTCCACCTCCACGTCCCGGCGCACCTGAGGGCGGTCCTCCAGGGTGTGCACATGGACCGGGACGGCCGGGGCGGAGAAGAGGCCCAGGCGCTGGGGCTCGGGCCGCCAGTTCAGCCAGGCATCGCGCACCGCCTCCAGGGACGGGTTGCCCCGAAGCTTCACACTGACAGCCTCGGTGTGGCCCTCGATGACGGGTACCCGGTGGCAGAGGGCGCTCACGACCATGGCTGCGTGCTCCACGGAGTCGCCCGTCCAGCGGCCCAGCATCTTAGGGGTCTCCTCCTCGACCTTGGGCTCCTCGTTGCGGATGAAGGGGATCACGTTGCCCATGATGTCCAGGCTGGGGACGCCCGGGTAGCCGGCGCCGCTGATGGCCTGCATGGAGGTCATCATCACGGCCTCGATGCCGAAGGCCTCGTGCAGCGGGGCCAGGGCCATCACCAGCACGGTGGCCGTGCAGTTGGCGTTGGTCACGATGCCCCCGGTCCAGCCGTGGTGGTGGCGCTGGATCTTGAGCAGGCCCAGGTGGTCTGCATTCACTTCCGGCACCAGCAGGGGCACCTCGGGAGACATGCGGAAGGCGCCGGCGTTGGAGAACACCAAGGCACCAGCCTTGGCGAACTGGGGCTCCAGCTCCAGGGCGGGGGCGGTGTCCAGGGCGCTGAAGACCACTGGGGAGAGGGCGAACTCAGGCGTGCCGTCGGCCATGATCTGGTCGCCCAGGCCGCCGTAGGGCTCGCCGTCCAGACGCCAGGCACAGGCATCGCGGTAGCGCTTGCCGGCACTGCGCTCGCTGGCGGCGAGGTGCTCGACCCGGAAGAGGGGGTGGTTGGCCAGGCGCCGCACAAAGCGCTGGCCGACGACGCCGGTGGCGCCGAGAACGGTGACGGGAATCTTGGTGGTCATGGGTCAGTCTCCAAGGAAATGAAGGGCCAGTCGGCAGTTGAGATCAATCCCGGCTTCCAGCTCGGCGAGGGCAAGGTGCTCGTCCAGGGTGTGGGCCACGGTGATGCTGCCGGGGCCCGCGAGGACCACGGTGCGGTCGGGCACCAGGAGCCGCAGGGCGGGGGCATCCGAGCCAAAGGGCATGGCGGCCATGGGGAAGCCCGGGACCTCGGGGTAGGTGTCGGGGGGCTCGTCCAGGCGCAGCTCCACGGTGGCCTCCGGCGGAGCCAGACGGCGGATCTCCTCCAACAGGACGCTGCCCGGGACGGTGCGGGCCAGCAGGTGGGCCTCGGCCTCGGCCGGCACGGAGTTGAGGGCCTGCCCCGCCTTGAGCAGTCCGAGGTTCCACAGCTCGGGCCCCAGGAGTGGATCCTCGGGGCGCGGCTGCTCCCGCAGGCGCTGCAGCCAGTCCAGCAGGGGCCAGGTGGCGTTCTGGCCCAGCTCTGGGCTGCCACTGTGGGCGGCGCGGCCTCGGCAGTGGAGGCACACATGCTGCGCCCCGCGCTGACCGGTACCCAGCTTCAGGTCCGTGGGCTCGCCATTGATGAGCACCCGCAGGTCCTGCAGACGGTCGGCCAGGCCCAGGGCGGCGGCGGCCCCGGCGCTGTCTGTCTCTTCACCCACGACGCCCAGCCAAGCCAAGCCATCGTGGCCCTGGTCCAGCAGGCTGCGCACCGCCGCCAGCTGGGCCACGATCTGACCCTTGGCGTCGCAGGAGCCCCGACCCCAGAGCACATCGCCCTCCAGGCGCGGCGGCACGTGGGGCGGCACGGTGTCGAGGTGGGTGGAGAAGAGCACCCGGGGGCGACCCCACAGGGCCAGCAGGTTGGTGCGGCCGGGGGCCACGGGCTGCTCGACCACAGTGGCACCCAGCTCCACCAGCCAGGACCGCAGGTCCGGCAGGCCGGCGTCCTCGTGGCCCGAGGGGGTCTCGACTGCGCACAGGGCCATCAGCCTGGCGGCGAGCCGGCTACGGGTGTCTGCGGGGGATGCACTCATGGGAACCTCGGCGTGCCGATGGTGCCCTCAGGAACGCAGTGGGAACAGCCCCGCCGCAGCGCCTCAGGCCCTCCATTCCGGGTGACCGGAACGACAGCCGCCGGGCTTTCGCCTCGTCGTCCAGGGGCCGCATCGATGAGCTGCGAACCCTTCGGCGATTCTCCCCTTTCGCAACAGGTCATCAGGTTCATCACCCTCGCCGCCACTACTGATGGGAACCGCTCCTCCATCGGAACTTCAACGATCCCACATCCCGGGTCCCTGGCGCAACCCGCTAGCGGAGCTCAGCCAGCAGTTCCTCCCCGCGGCTCCAGGGCCCATGGCCGCTGGCGACATTCAGGTGTCCCACCTCGCCCAGGTCCACCCGGCGGACCCCCCAGGCCTCGGCCAGGGCCACCGCCCGGTCATGGGTCATGAACACATCGTTGGCGGAAGCCGCCAGGATGGTCGGGAAGGGCAGCTTGTGCTGGGGGATGGGACCAAAGGGGCGGAGGGCGTCCAGGCCACCGGGGCGGTCCACATCCGCCGGCGCGGCCAGGAGGGCACCGTGGATGGGCGCAGTCGGGTGCAGAGCCCAACGCACGATGGTGATGCAACCCAGGGAGTGCCCCACGAGGATCGGGGCTTCGGCGCAGGCAGCCACGGCCGCAGCCAGGGCAGCGATCCAGCCCACGGGCTCCGGGTGCTCCCAGTCGGGCATCACCACCCGCGATGCCTCCGGCAGGGCCGCTTCCCAGAGTGTCTGCCAGTGGCCGGGGCCGGAGCCTTGGTAGCCCGGGATGACGAGCACGGGCCGTGTCACGGCGTCGGCACCAGCGCATCCGCCAGTCGGCGCACATAGCTGCTCAGGTCGGTCACCTCGGTCACCGCTTCGGGGGTGGTACGCAGCAACTGGAAGTACCCCGCATAGGCGGCATAGGCCAGGAGGGCCCGCTGGCGGGCGTCCTCCTCACTGAAGCCCAGGGCCAGGAAGGCCTCCCGGCCCAGCTCCAGGCGGCGCGCCGTGGCCCGCCGAAGGTGGGGCTGCACCCGGGGGTCCTCGCTGGAGGCCGCCAGCGCGGCGAAGATCTTGCCGTTCTCGGTGTCCTCAAAGGCCGCAAAGAGCAGCACCCGCAGACGGCGCCGGGGATCCTCGATGCCCTGGTAGCGGGTCACCACATCCAGGCTCTGGTCCTGCTCCCAGGCGTCCAGGACGGCCTGAACGAGGTCATCACGGTTGCTGAAGTGCCAGTAGAAGCTGCCCTTGGTGACCCCCAGGACCTGGGCCAAGGGCTCCACCGCCACGGCCTTCAGACCCTCCTGGGCCACGGCGTTCAGGGCCGCCCGCACCCAGGCGTCCCGGGAGAGGGTGGTGCTGCGGGAGGGTTTTTTGGGGAGGGTCATGGGATGCCTTGACAGGAGACCCCTAGCTTAACATACTTCACCGTATGGAACCCATACGGTTCCGTATCGAGCCTGGAGACACCATGCGCATACCCGCCCTTGTCACCCTCGCCGCCCTGCTGCTCCTGGCCCTTGGCTGCGCCACACCGGAGACCGTCCAGCGCCGCAGCAGCCTCACCGCCTACCTGGGGGGCAAGGACGCCACCCCGGTCATTCCCACGGGGCCAGCCAAGCTCCAACTGCCCCTCCGCCTGGGGGTGGCCTTTGTCCCCAACGAGAGCAGCAAGCGCGCCGGCAACAACCTGGCCTGGGGCGGCGCCCAGGCTGGCCCCGGGGGCCTCGTACCCGCCGACCAGGAGGCCCGTCTCAACCAGCGGGTGGAGGATGTCTTCAAGAGCAAGCCCTGGGCCCACTCCTTCAAGATCATCCCCAGCCAGTACCTCACCCTCAGCGGTGGCTTCGAGGACCTGGACCAGGTCTCCAAGACCTTCGGCGTGGATGTGGTCGCCCTCATCAGCGTGGACATCCTGCAGTTCAGTTCCCCGGCCTGGTACTCCTGGACCTACTGGACCCTGGTGGGGGCCTATGTCGTGCAGGGCGACAAGAACGACACCACCGCCCTCATGGATGCCGCGGTCTACCACGTACCCAGCCGCACCTTCCTCTTCCGGGCCGGGGGCCTGGGCCAGGTCAAGGGCAGCAGCAGCTGGTCCGGCCGGGAGGACGCCTTCCGCCAGCAGGCCCAGCGGAGTCTCGAGCTGGCCGTGAAGGACCTGTCCAGCAACCTGGATGGCGGCGTGGCCGGCTTCAAGCAGGACATCATCAAGGGTGCCCGCAAGGATGTGGTCTTGGTGGACAAGGACGGCAACCCCGTCGGCAGTGCCGGCTACGACCCCACCCGCAAATAGCCAGAAGCCTCGCACCCCGGAGACACCGTGCGCTCTGTTGCCCTGACGCTTCTGCTTGTTGCCTCCCTGGGCTGTGCCCGAATCTACCGTCCCGTGGAAATGGCGGCGGCTCGCCCCCATGTGCAGGGCCAAGCTCTGGCCGGGGTCCTCGTGCAGCAATCCTGGGGGGACAACTCCCGCAACGAGAGGAAGGCTCGGTCTACCCACCTCCGAGTGCTGGTCCTGGGCCTGGATAACCCC
>CAITBU010000423.1 GCA_903890595.1 uncultured Holophagaceae bacterium
ATCTTCGATCCGGATGTCTATCCCATGGACCTGGCTTGGCTTACGGGCAAGGCTTCGGCCGACCACATGCGGGAGACCCGCCCTGAGTACTATCGCGACCTCATGAACCAGCAGGCCGCCAAGGACGGGGACGACACCCCGGAGGCTGAGGACAAGCACTGACCGAAATTTTGTGACCTTGATCTGGCGAGATTGACCACCTTTGAGTGAATAATAGGGACAACCCCCTGGGGTACCACTGCCCTGTCATTCACCAAAGGACCCGTCATGATCCTGGATATCCGTCCAACCATCCGTCCAGTGCGCCGTTCCAGCTGGCTGCTGGGTGCCCTGCTCCTGGTCGGCGCCCTCCTGACCTCTGCTCCGGCTCAGGCCGCCGGGGGCAAGGCCGTCAAGGAGAACTGCTTCGACTGCCACAGCGACACGACCATGACCAAGGACGTGGCGCCGGGCAAGACCAAGTCCCTGTTTGTGGACGAGGCCAAGTTCGGTGGCTCGGTCCACAAGGGCATGGGCTGCAAGAGCTGCCACGCGGACATCAAGGACCACCCCAACGATGGCGTGGACCCGAAGCCCGTGAACTGCGCCACCTGCCACTCGGAAGAGGACAAGATCTACCAGACCAGCATCCACGGCATGAGCAAGTCCCTGGGTGCCTCGGGCGCAGCCACCTGCGTGAGCTGCCACGGCAACCACGACATCGTGCCCGTCAAGTCGCACTTGTCACCCGTCTACAAGATGAACCTGCCCAAGACCTGCGCCAAGTGCCACGCCAACAAGAACTTGACGGACGAGTACAAGATGATGTACCCCTCCGTGGGCTCCCAGTACCAGGAGAGCATCCACGGCATGGCGCTGCTGCAGAAGGGCCTCATCGTGGCCCCCAGCTGCAATGACTGCCATGGCGTCCACGACATCAAGCGCAGCGTTGACCGCAGCTCCCCCATCAACCACGCCAACGTGGCCAAGACCTGCGGCAAGTGCCACGTCACCGTGGAAGAGATCTACAACAAGAGCATCCACGGCCAGCTCCTGGCCAAGGGTGATCCCCGCGGCCCCGTGTGCGTCCAGTGCCACTCGGCCCACCAGATCGAGACCCCCGCTGGTGGTCACTTCAAGGCCGGCAGCGACATGGTGTGCGGCAAGTGCCATGCCGACCGCCTCGAGCACTACCGCGACACCTACCATGGCAAGGCCATGGCCCTGGGCAAGACCAACAGCGCCAGCCATGTGGCTGCCTGCTACGACTGCCACGGCCACCACGACGTGCTGCGCACGGCGGATCCCAACTCCCGCCTGTCCCCCGGCAACATCGTCAACACCTGCCGCCAGTGCCACCCCAAGGCCAATGCCAGCTTCGCCCGCTACGCCCCCCACGCGAACCCGCTGGACCGCAAGAACTTCCCAGAGCTCCACTACGTCTTCATCGTCATGACCACCCTGCTGGTGGTTACCTTCACCCTCTTCGGCGGCCACACCCTGTTCTGGCTGTTCCGCTCCATCTGGCTCTACCGGCACGACTCCAAGCAGTTCCGTGAGGCCAAGATCAAGATCCAGGAGGACGACGAGCAGTTCACCCGCTTCCAGCCCTTCGAGCGCTTCCTGCACATCCTGGTAGTCACCAGCTTCCTGCTGCTCACCATCACGGGCATGCCGCTGAAGTTCTACTACGCTGACTGGGCCAAGGCCATCTTCAGCCTCTTCGGCGGTGCCGAAGTCGCCCGGACCCTGCACCACTTCGGGGCGGTCATCACCTTCGTCTACTTCGTCCTGCACGTCACCACCATGTTCAGCAACCTCTGGCGGCGCCGTGGCTTCCTGCGAAACCCCGAGACCGGTGCCTACGAGCCCAAGCGGATCCTGGATGCCATTGCCCACCCGGACTCCATGATCCCCACCAAGCAGGACCTCAAGGACTTCGTGGACCACAACAAGTGGTTCTTCGGGAAGGGCCCCCGGCCCGAGTTCGACCGCTGGACCTACTTCGAGAAGTTCGACTACCTCGCCGTGTTCTGGGGCGTCTTCGCCATCGGCGTGTCGGGCCTGATCATGTGGTTCCCAGTCTTCTTCAGCAAGTTCATGCCGGGCTGGATGATCAATGTGTCCCTCATCATCCACTCGGACGAGGCCCTGCTGGCATCAGGCTTCATCTTCACGGTCCACTTCTTCAACACCCACTTCCGGCTGGAGAAGTTCCCCATGGATACGGTCATCTTCTCGGGCCGCATCTCCAAGTCCGAGATGCTCCACGAGCGCAAGCGCTGGTACGACCGCCTGGTGGCCGAAGGCCGCCTGGATTCCTACCGCGTGAAGGATGAGTGGGAAGCCTGGAAGGGCATCGCCCGCACCGCCGGCTACCTCTTCTTCGGCATCGGACTCGTCCTGCTGGTCCTGATCATCTACGCCATGGTCTCCCGCCTGGGCCACTAGTCCCTGGTAACAAACAAGCCGCGCACCACCGCAAGGGGTGCGCGGCTTTTC
>CAITBU010000424.1 GCA_903890595.1 uncultured Holophagaceae bacterium
AGGCCATGACCATCCGACTAAAGCGCAGCGGAAGGAGGATAGGACGGAATCCGCGCAGCGGATTGCCGCCCCGAAGGGGTGAGGACCGGAGGTCCGAATCAGGCCGAGTACGGTACCCCTGAAGGCCTATGTAGCAGGCTGAATCTAGGATTGACCACAACAGCGGGCGCCAATCGGCGCCCGCTGCTTATGTTAGGGGGCTGAATGGCCGGAGGCGATGAGGACGAAGCAGGAGCGGAGTCCGACCGTCGCGCGGAGCGCGATGACCCGAAGGGCGAGGCCCAGGAGGGGCCGAGTCACCATCCGACCGCAGCGCAAGCGTAGGGGAGGCTCCAGGTCCGCGAGCCTGCGAGCGGGAGCACGCACCGCGTGCGATACCTGGAGGATAGGACGGAAGCCGCGCAGTGGATTGCCGCCCCGAAGGGGTGAGGACCGGAGGTCCGAATCAGGACCAGCGCGATGACCCGAAGGGCGAGGCCCAGGAGGGGCCGAGTCAGGCCGGGTGCTGCCTCCACCCAAGGCCTTCGAAGGAGGCTGAATCAACATACAACCCCCACCCCTCACCCCCAATCCAGCGGACTCCTCACCCCGTGCCCGCCCCGGTTCAGCACATGCGTGTAGATCTCCGTGGTGGCGACGTCCTTGTGCCCAAGCAGTTCCTGGATCGTCCGAATGTCGTAGCCGTTGCCCAGCAGATGCGTGGCAAACGAATGCCTTAGCACATGCGGCGAGACCGGCTTCGTGATGTCCGCCCGCGCCGCAGCCTCCCGGATGGACCGCTGCACGCTCTCGGGATAGATGAAGTGCCGCCGGATGACCCCGCAGTCCGGGTCTGTAGACTTCAGGCGTGACGGGAACACCCACTGCCAGTGCCACTTCCGACCCAGCCCACGGTATTTGACCCCCAGGGCATCGGGCAGCCAGACCTCGCCGAAGCCCTCTTTCAGATCCTGGTCATGCAGGGCCCGCACCTTCACCAGGTGCGCCTGCAGGGGTCCCACCAAGGCCTCCGGCAACATGGTCACCCGGTCCTTGCCCCCCTTCCCTTCCCGGACGATGACCTCCCGCCGCTCAAAGTCCAGGTCCTTCACACGCAGTCGCAGGCCCTCCCCGAGTCGCATGCCGGACCCATAGAGGAGCCGGGCGAAGAGCCCCATGGTGCCGGCCATCTGGTCCAGGAGCCGGGTGACCTCCGTGGTGGAGAGCACCACCGGCAGACGCGGAAGCCGCTTGGCGTGCACCACATTGTTCAGCCAGGGCAGGTCCAGCCCCAGGACCACCTTGTAGAGGAACAGCAGTGCAGCCTTGGCCTGATTCTGGGTGGAGGGCGCCACCTTTCCGCGCACAGCGAGGTCTGTAAGGAAGGCCTCCACCTCAGGGCCCCCCATGTCCCAGGGGTGCCGCTTGCCGTGGAAGAGGATGAAGCTGCGAATCCACTTGGTGTAGATTTCGTCGGTGGCTGGACTCAGATGCCGCACACGGATGGCCGCATGGACCTGATCCAACAGACGAGGAGGCGGGGTGGGACCCGGGCCCATGAACACCTCCAGCGGGAACCACTCGGTGGGGTCTTCGAAGACAGGCCCCGGTGAGAAAAGCTGAGGCTCCCAAGATGGCGTATTTTTAGCGAATGTCAACCGAT
>CAITBU010000425.1 GCA_903890595.1 uncultured Holophagaceae bacterium
ACCACGAGACCGCGGCCCGCATCTTCCGCGAGGCCGGCGACTCGCCCAAGGCCCTCACCCACCTGCGGCGAGCCATCGAGCTGAGCCGAGGCAAGGCCCCCAAGGAGTACACGGACAACTTGGAAACAGAGCTCAAAGACTGGGACAAGCCCTCGCCCAAGTCCTGAGTGCCCAGCTCAGGGCGCAGCCCAGCGGCGGCCGCCGTCCAGGGTGAGGATCTCCCCGGTCAGGAAGGGGCTCTCGGCGGCGTAGCGCACGGCTCGGCAGAGGTCCGCCGGGTCGCCGGTGCGCTGCAGGAGGGTGCGGTCCGCCAGGTAGGCGGCCTCGGCATCGCCCGCCGGCAGGATTGCCCCCAGGGCGTGCCCCACCACCCGCAGATCCGGGGCCAGCTGGCGGGCCAGGCCCGGCACCAGGCTGGCGAGGCCGGCCTTGGCGGCACTGTAGGGCAGGCGCCGCAGCCAGGGGCGGTGGATGGCCGTGTCCAGCAGGATCTGCAGGCAGGAGCCGGGCTGGAGGCGCGGGGCGAGGGCCTGGGCGCAGAGGAGGGGGAAGCCCAGATTGGTGCGCCAGGTGGCCTCCAGCCCCTCTGCGGTCCAGCTGCCGAAGGGGGCCTCCGGGAAGGTCCCAGCCACCAGGATTGCGCCGGAAATAACCCAGTCAGCGGCCTCGAGAGTATCCAGATCTGCCATCATGCGGGAAACCAGGTTCGGATCCTCTGCGCTCCACTCCAGGGTCTGAATCCGGGCAGTCTTCGACAACCCTTCCACCCACGCAGCCTCTCCCCAGGGCCTTGAGCTGGTCAGCACCAGGTCGTGATCCCGGGCCAGATCTTCAGCGAGAGCCCGGCCCAAGCGCCGCCGCCCACCCACCAGCACCCAGCCTGCCCTGCCCGCACCCGCGTCGCGATCCATTCGGGCATTCTTCCACAAAAAGGCTCCATGAACCCCTACCTCAAACGCATCCGCTGGCGCCTGGCCTGGATCAGCCTGGTCTGCCTCTCCCTGGCCCTGGGCGGCTTTGCCCTCAACCAGTGGGTGTACGCGGGGTCGGACGACCAGTGCTCCTGGGTGCTCGAGAAGGACAAGGTGCTCATCCGCGAGATCCTCCCGGATGGCGTCGCCGAAGAGGCGGGCATCCTGGACGGCGATGAGCTGGTGAAGATCCAGGGACGCTCCTTCGAGCCCACCCCGGCGGGCACCCTGGACGCCCAGCGCTTCATCAACGGCAAGCCCGAAGGCAGCATCCTGGTCTACACCATCCGCCGCCAGGGCCGCCAGATCCTGATCCCCATCCGCCTGGTGAAGCCCCTGGACCTGGGGCAGATCGCCCTCCTGGCCAACGGCATCCTGGCCTGGGCCATCAGCCTGCTGGTGGTCCTCTCGGCCCCGGAGCGGAAGTCCTCGCGGCACTTCTTCTACCTGGCCGCCACGGCCCTCCTGCTCTCGGGCCTGAACCTGTCGCTCAATGCGCCGCCGGCCGTGGGGGTGATCTCGGTCCTGATGGTGGGTGCCGCGGTGGCCCTGCTGCCGCCCCTGTGGATTCACTTCTTCCTCCGCTTCCCCCATCCCTTCCAGTGGCGGCAGGACCGCACCATCCTGAAGGCCATCTATGGGACCTTTGCCACGCTGGCGCTGATCCACCTCCTGGTGCGGTTCTGGTCCATCGCCGGCGGCGGCATCATCAAGATGCCCGGTGGTGCCCCCCCGGACCGGGTGGTGATGACGGCCCTGGGCATCTTCTCCATCGGCGCCAATGGCCTCCTGATCGGGTCGGCCCTGGTGGGGCTGGGCCTCTTTCTGGGGGGCATCGTCCGGGCCCCAGAAGGCCTGCGCAAGGCCCTGATCCCCTCCCTGGCGGTGGCGGCCATCCTCTGCCTGGACCTGCTGGCCTGGACCCTCCTCAGCACCCGCTTCGGCAGCAGTCTCCTCTTCCAACGGCAGGCCTTCATCTTCATCCTGCCGGCCCCCCTGCTGCCCCTCAGCTTTGCCTACGCCATCTTCCGCCACAGCCTCTTCGATGTGCGCAAGGTGATGCTGCGCTGGGTGACCTACATGGCCGTCCTCGGCCTCACCCTGGCGACCTACCTGGGCGCCCTGGTCTTCGCCTTCTCCCGCCTGCCGAGCATCCCCACCGCCTGGGCCGGTGCTCTCCTGGGCATCCTGGCCCTGCCGCTGGGGTGGGCTCTCAAGCGCGTCCTCACCAGCATCCGGCGCCGGTTCCGGCGGGACTTTGCCAGCACCCGGGACATCGCCCTGGGAGCAGTGCGGGAGCCCCGCAAGCGCTTCAGCGAGGCCTCCCTGCTCAAGTCGCTGCGCAAGGCCCTGGAAGAGGCCTTCCAGCCCCAGCTGCTGGAGGTTCTGCCCATCGAGGAGCGCCGCATCCTGCTCCCCGCAGCCAATGGGCGGGACCGGGAGGACCGGCGGGTCCACCACCCGCCCCAGGTCCTCCGCCTCTCTCCGGGTCACCTGCGCCTGGCCCGGGAGAACCGGGAGCTGGTGCTGGGCCTGGGCAGCGAGGAGGCGGACTGGATCCGGGAGCAGGGGGGCACCCTCCGGGCCCACCTGGACGCCCTGGAGGCCCAACTGCTGGTGCTGGTGCTGGCCGGGGACACGCCCCACAGCGCCGTCCTGCTGGGCGGCAAATACGCCGAGCTGAGCTACGGCCGCGAGGACCGGGAGCTCCTGCGGGAGGTGGCCCTGGCCGCGGGTCAGGTGCTGGAGACGGCCCTCATGCACAATCGGCTGGTGGCCCAGGAGCGCCTCAGCCAAGAGCTCGAGACCGCTCGCCGCATCCAGGAGAGTCTGGTCACCACGACGCTGCCACCCCTGCCCGGCTTCCAGACGGCCCTGCGGCTGGAGCCAGCTCTGGAGACCGGCGGCGACCTGCTCTTTGTGAAGCAGCGGCCCGGGGGTACCTGGCTGGCCGCCGTGGGCGACGTGTGCGGCAAGGGCCTGGCGGCGGCCCTCTACATGGCCCAGGCCACGGCCCTGCTGGAGCAGGCGGCCCAGCAGGAAGACCAGCCCCTGGAGGCCATCCTCCGCTCCATGGATCAGACCCTGCGCCACCTCCTGGGGGCCCGGGGCTTCCTCACCCTGATCCTGCTGGAGTGGGACGCCGCCGGGAACTATCGCCTGGCCCGAGCGGGCCATCCTGGGGCCCTGCTGGTGCGGGGCTTCATGGAGACGGACCTGGAGGAAATCATTCCCCAGGGCCGCGGCCTGGGCCTACGCCCCGCCAGTAACGGCGACTGGAGTGTCACCGAGGGCGTCCTGCCCCCCCGTGGCTGGTTGGTGCTCTACAGCGACGGCCTCTCGGAAGCCATGGACCGGGATGGCAGCCTCTACGGCCTGGGTCGCCTGGGGGCCCAGCTGCGGCGCCTCTGGGGCACCGGCAGCCCCCGCGCGGCTTGCGAGGCCATCTTCCAGGACGTGGCGAGCTTCGATGCCCACAACCCGGATGATCGCACCCTGTTCATACTGGGCAGGGAGCCCTGATGCGCCGCTCACCTCTTCGCTGGATGATCCCCACCTTCCTGGCCCTTCAGCTGGGCCTGCTCTGGATCCAGGGGGCCCAAATCCACCGCCAGAACTTGCTGCTGCAGGGCCTGCGGGAGGACCTCCAGGCCCTGGCCGACTCCCTGGACAATGGCCAGGGTGCCGACTGGCAGGACGAGGCCCAGGCCGTTCCCGCAGTGCAAAGGCAGGCACCGAACCCGCCTCCCCAGCGCATCGCAGTGCTGGCCGCCGAGGAGGAGAAGGATGCCGCCGCAAAGGAGCTGAAGAGCTCCCAGGACTCGGCACAGAAAGCCGTCAAGGATGCTCGCGAGGTGCAGTCCAAGCTCTCCATCGAGGAGAACAGCCGCAAGGCCGATGAGCAGCGCAAGGCCAACGCCACCCCAACCTCCTGGCGCTCCTGGGCCATTGCCCTCTCCGGCGCTGCCCTCCTCCTGCTGGCCCGGGTGGCCCTCCGCCGGAGGGGTTGATGTCCCTGCTGGAGTTCCTCCAAAAGGATCCAGGCTGCCGAAGCCTGGCGGTGGGTGCCGTTCATGCGGTC
>CAITBU010000426.1 GCA_903890595.1 uncultured Holophagaceae bacterium
CCCTAAGGTCATGATGGCGTGGCTGGGTTTCACAGAGCCGCTGTGGCAGGCACTGCCAGTGCTCACGGCGAAACCGGCCAGGTCCAGGGCAGCCTGCAGGGCCTCGCCGCTGCGGCCCCGAACCAGCACGCAGCTGGTGTTAGGCAGGCGGGCCTGGTCATGGCCGATGACCTCCAGGTCCCGGTTCCAGCCCAGCAGCTCAGCCTCGAAGGCATCGCGCAGGCTGGCCAGGGCGGCGTTCTGGGCCAGGCGCTCCGGCAGGTGCCGCACGGCGGCGGCCAGGCCCAGGATGGCCGGCAGGTCCTCGGTGCCCCCCCGGCGGCGGCGCTCCTGGGGGCCCTCCAGGACCGGCTCCCAGGGCAGGCCCGGCCGCAGCCACAGCAGGGCCGAGCCCCGAGGCCCTCCCACCTTGTGGCCACTGAAGACAGCGGCGTCGCAGCCCGTGAGGTCCACGGGCACCTTGCCCCAGGCCTGGGCGCAGTCCTGGATCCGCACCGCATCCAGCACCACGGGCATGGGGTAGCGGATCCCGGTTTCGTTGTTGGCGGCCATCTGCACCACCGTGGCGCAGGCCTCCGGAACCACAGGCAGCCAGGCCACCCGGGACCAGTCCCGAAGAGGGTTCAGGCAGGCGCTGTGCTCCCCCGGGAACACGGCGGCGGGACGGTCCCCCAGGGCCGGCTGCAGGCCCCGGAGCAGCAGGTGCAGGGCCTCGGTGGCGCTGGCGCAGCAGACCAGCTCACCGGGTACCACGGCCAGGGACTCGGCCAGCTCCCGGCGGGCCTCCTCCAGCAGGAAGCGGGCCCGCTGGCCCTCCCGGTGGGTGCTGGTGGGATTGCCCCAGGCCTCGGCCATGGCCCCCTGCACCGCGGCCACTGCCGCCGGGTGGGGCGGGGTCGTGGCATTGGCATCGAAGTAGAGGCGGGCCATCCCCCAATGTAACCTGAGGGCATGGCCCAATCCCTGGCAGGCAAGCTCGTCGTCGCCATTTCGTCCCGCGCCCTCTTCGACTTCGAGGAGGAGAACCGGGTCTTCGAGGAGGCCGACGACCGGGCCTACATGGAGCTCCAGCTCTCCCGCCTCGACCAGCCCGCCCGGCCCGGCGTGGCCTTCCCCCTGGTGAAGAAGCTGCTGGCCTTCAACGCCGACGGGGCCGCCCGGGTGGCGGTGGTGATCCTGTCCCGCAACGATCCCGTGAGCGGCCTGCGGGTCTTCCGCAGCGCCCAGGAGGCCGACCTGCAGCTGGAGCGGGGCGTCTTCACCCGGGGCCGGAACCCCTATCCCTACCTCACCTCGCTGGGCGCCAACCTGTTCCTGTCCGCCAAGGAAGAAGACGTGCGGGCGGCCCTGGTGGCAGGCTTCGCCGCGGCCCGGGTGTACCCCGACAGCACCGTGGCGGCGGACCGGCATCCCGATGAGATCCGCATCGCCTTCGACGGCGACGCCGTGATCTTCAGCGACGAGGCCGAGCGCGTCTATGCCCGGGACGGCCTGGCGGCCTTCCAGGCCCACGAGACCGAGCGGGTGGCCACACCCCTGCCCCCCGGCCCCTTCAAGCCCCTCCTGGAGGCCCTGCAGCCCCTGCAGGCCCAGGGTGCCGGCGCCCCCATGCGCATCCGCACAGCCCTGGTGACAGCCCGCAGCGCCCCGGCCCACGAGCGGGCCATCCGCACCCTCATGGCCTGGAACATCCAGGTGGACGAGGCCATGTTCCTGGGCGGCCTGGAGAAGGCCGACTTCCTCCGAGAGTTCGAGCCCGACTTCTTCTTCGACGACCAGACCGGCTACTGCGACACCGCCGCCAAAGTAGGCCCCACCGGCCACGTCGTGAGTGGCGTCAAAAACGAGCCTTCGTAGCGGGGCTTAGGGAAAGCAGAAGAGAACTGATTCAACGCAAAGACGCGAAGAAAAGCGAAGAAGGGCAAAGGAAACTGCAAACAAGATCACCACGAAGACAGGAAGACCACGAAGAGGCCGCACAGCTTTTCTTCGTGGTCTTAGTGGTCTTCGTGGTTAATTCTTCTATATTTTTTCTTCGCGTCTTTGCGTCTTTGCGTTGGATCTTTTTCCTTTTCATCCCCCCAGGAAGTACCTCTCAGTCGCCACTGATAGACTGGTCAGCCGTGGAGGACTTATGTCCCGCAGGCTGGTGGAGTGTGTGCCGAACATCTCGGAGGGCCGGGATGCGGTGAAGATCAAGCAGGTGGTGGATGCCATCGCTGGGGTGCCCGGCGTGGAGGTCCTGGATGTGGACCCCGGGGCCGACACCAACCGCACGGTGATCACCTTTGTGGGCGAGCCCGAGGCCGTGCTGGAGGGCGCTTTCCGGTGCATCGCCGAGGCCGCCAAGGTGATCGACATGGCCCGGCAGCACGGGGCCCATCCCCGCCTGGGAGCCACGGATGTGGTGCCCTTCGTGCCCGTCACCGGGGTCAGCATGGACGACTGCGCCGACCTGGCCCGCCGCCTGGGCCTGCGGGTGGGCGAGGAACTCAGCATCCCGGTCTACCTCTACGAGGCCGCCGCCTCCCGGCCCGAGCGCCGCAACCTGGCGGATGTGCGCCGAGGTGAGTACGAGGGCCTGGCGGAAAAACTGCAGAGCCCCGCCTGGGAGCCGGACTTTGGCCCGGCGGCTTTCAACGCTGCGACCGGCGCCACCATCATCGGCGCCCGGGAGTTCCTGGTGGCCTACAACGTCACCCTCAACTCCGCTGACAAGGCCCACGCCACGGACATCGCCTTCGAGCTGCGCGAAAAGGGGCGGGTGGCCCGCCGCGGCCGCACCCAGCCTTTCTACCAGACCGGCGAGATCCAGCTCTACGCCGAGGGCGCCTTCCCCTGCGGCAACTGCGACTTCAACGGCCCCACCTTCGAGGCCACCGCGGCCCACTGCGCCGAGGCCCATGCCTACGACCTGCGGGCCCTGCTGCGCCTCAACGACGTGGACCCGGCCGCCCCCGTGGGCCAGAAGGTGCGCCGGGCGGGCCTCTTCGGGCACTGCAAGGCCATCGGCTGGTTCGTGGACACCTACCGCCGGGCGCAGATCAGCATCAACCTCACGGACCACCAGCAGACCGCACCCCACACGGTGCTGGAGGCCGCCCGGCGCCTGGCCGCCGAGCGGGGCCTCGTGGTGACGGGCAGCGAGATCGTGGGCTTGGTGCCCTTCACCTGCCTGCGGGAGTCCGGCCGCCACTACCTGCGGGCCATGGGCAAGTCCACCGGTGTGCCCGTGCAGGACGTTCTACAGACGGCGGTGTTCTCCATGGGCCTCGGTGATGTGGCCCCCTTCCACCTGGAGCAGAAGGTGCTGGGCCTGCCCAAGGTCGACCCCGCCAGCCTGGTGGCCATGCCCGTCCACGCCTTCACGGACGAGGTCAGCCGGGACACCCCGGCTCCCGGCGGCGGGTCCATCGCAGCCCTGGCCGGCAGCCTGGGCGCGGCCCTGGCGAGCATGGTGGCCAACCTGGCCCACGGCGGCCCGGATGCCAAAAAGAATGAAACCCTGGTGGCCCTGGCGGAGCGCGCCCAGGTCCTCAAAGACCGCCTCATGGAGGCCGTGGACGCGGACACCCAGGCCTTCAACGGCTTCATGGCGGCGCGCCGCCTGCCGGCCGATACCCCGGACCAGAAGGTCGCCCGCCAGGCCGCCATGCAGGCGGGCCTGAAGGCCGCCATCGAGGTGCCGCTGGTTACGGCCCAGGCCAGCCTGGCCGCCCTCGAACTGGCCGCCGAGGCCGCCCACCTGGGCAAGGTGGTGAGCATCAGCGATGCGGCCGTGGGGGCCCAGATGGCCTTCGCCGGCGTGCGCGGCGGGGTCTGGAACGTGGTCATCAATCTGAAGGACCTCACGGACGCCGAGTACGTCGCCCGCATGGAGGCCGAGACCCGGGACCTCCTGGCCCTGGCCACCGAGCGCCTGGCTGCGCTCACCGCCTTCGTGGACCAGAAGCTGCAGGACC
>CAITBU010000427.1 GCA_903890595.1 uncultured Holophagaceae bacterium
GCCCAAGACCTCCACCGGCAAGATCCAGAAGTTCCTGCTCCGCGACAAAGAATGGAAAGGCCGCGAGCGGCGGATTAACTAGGGATCGAAAGACCAAAAGCCAACCAATCTTTTTCTCTTTTTCTAGCTCGTCCCCGCCAACCCCTGCACGAGGTCCAGGCCTTGGTCGGTGCGGCTGAGGTACCAGGTGAGGGCTTGGCCGTTGACGAGCTCGATGCGGGTGCTGGGGAAGCGCTTCTGCAGGGCGGTCTGGTGGCGGGCGTGGAAGCGGTAGGGCTCGGTGGGCAGCAGGATGAGGTCCGGGGCCAGGGCTTCGATGTCGCTGTCCGTCAGCACGGGGTAGCGGTCGGGGCCCACGGGGGTGAGACCGCCCTGGCGCAGCAGGTCGCCCACGTAGGTGTCGGGCCCGGCGCTCATCCAGGGCTCCTTCCAGATGAGCGCCAGGGCGCGGGGCCCCTTGCGGCGCCGGCCCTTGAGGCGGACTGCGAGGGCCTTGGCCATGGGTTCGGCGAGGTCTGCCACCCCCAGGCGCTCGCCCAGGAGGCGCAGGGCGGCCACGCAGTCCTGGACGCTGCGGATCTCCAGCGCCAGCCAGGGAATGCCCAGGCCGTCGAGGGCGTCGGCCACGGCCTTGGGGTTCTCATCCTTCTCCAGGATCACGAGGTCCGGGGCCAGGTCCCGGATGCGCACCAGGTCCGGGTCCTTGGTGCCACCGGCGGCGGGCACGGTGTTGCGGATCCAGCGGGGCTCGATGCAGAAGCGGGAGCGCCCGGCGAGGCGGGCGGCCAGGCCCCACTGCACCAGCAGCTCCGTCACCGAGGGCACCAGGCTGATGATGCGCTGGGGGAGCGTGGTGTCCGTCGGGGAGGGGGCTCGGGGCGTCGGGGCGGGGGGTGCGGCCTCGCCTTCCGGCGGGGGCTGGAAGCGGACGCCCAGGTGGGGGTCCTTGAGCTTGCCCCGGCCCGTGGGGCAGAGGCTCAGCACGGGGCAGGCGGCGCAGTCCGGGCGGCGGGCGTCGCAGACCCGGCGGCCGTGGAAGATCAGCTGATGGTGCAGCTCGATCCAGTCCTCTCGGGGAAAGGTGCGGCAGAGATCGGCCTCCACCTTCTCCGGCGTGTTGGCCTTGGACAGGCCCAGGCGGCGGGCCACCCGGAAGATGTGCGTGTCCACCGCCAGGGCCGGCACCCCGAAGGCGTTGGCCAGCACCACGTTGGCGGTCTTCTGGCCGACGCCCGGCAGGGCGCCCAGGGCCGCCGGGTCGGCGGGGACCTCCCCGCCGTGGCGGGCCAGTAGGGCCTGAGCCAGGCCAATGAGGTTCCGGGCCTTGTTGTGGTAGAAGCCCGTGGACCGGATGAGTGCTTCCAACTCCAGGAGGGGGGCCGCCGCCAGGCTGGGGGCATCCGGAAACCGGGCGAAGAGGGCCGGCGTGGTGAGGTTCACCCGGGCGTCTGTGCACTGAGCGCTGAGGATGGTGGCCACCACCAGCTGAAAGGGATCGGCATGGTCCAAGGCGCACTTGGCATCGGGATAGGCGGCACGGAGGCGGTCCTGGAGCAGCTGGGAGGCAGGCGGGCGGGGGGGCATGGGTCCAGGATAGGGGGCTCCCTGGCCAGATTCGATAGACTGGTTGCCGAGGTGCTGCATGCCCAGCCAGCTGACGGGACGACTTGACTGCCAGGAAACCGCCCGCCACTACCTGGACCTGGTCCGGGCCAATGTCCGGAAGCTGGGCTTCGCCCCGGGCCTGGGTGTCATCCTGGGCAGCCAGGATGCGGGCAGCGTCACCTACCAGCGCTGGCTCATGAAGGACTGCGAGGACGTGGGCATTGCGGCCCATGACCTCCGGGTGGAGAACGGCATGCAGATGGTGAAGCTGGTGGCCCGGCTGAACCAGGACGAGAAGACCCATGGCGTGTTCATCTTCTACCCCCTGCGCTACCAGGAGATCAAGGACGACGAAGTGATGGACCTGGTGGATCCCGGCAAGGACATCGAGGGCCTCCACGCCATCAACATCGGCTTCCTGAACAAGTACCGGAAGCGCATGGACGACGGCACCCAGCACCGCTGCATGACGCCGTGCACCGCCCGGGCCATTGTGAAGACCCTCAAGCGGGGCTTCGGGGATAAGTGGATGGCCGGCAAGACCGTGGTGGTGATCAACGACAGCCTGCGCATCGGCCGGCCCCTCACGGCCATGGTGGCCAACGACAAGGGCACCCCCATCCTGTGCCACGCCAACACCAACCCGGCCCACCTGGAGGGCTTCATCCGCATGGCGGACATGATCGTCAGCGCCGTGCCGGCCCCCGGCTACCAGATCCGCACCGACTGGATCAAGGATGGTGCCTTCTGTTTCGACCTGAGCGGGGAGGGCAACTTCGACTACGAGGCCCTGGACCGCCGCGGGATCCTCTACACCGACACCACCAAGAACAGCGTCGGCAAAGTCACCCGCGCCATGGCCCTCCTGAACCTGACCTACGCGGCAGGGGTGGAGTAGTTAGTAGCTGTCGGCTGTCGGCTGTCGGCTGTCGGCTATCAGCTATCGGCTATCAGCTGTCGGCTATCAGCTATCAGCTGTCAGCGCTTGGCGGCTCGCCACTCTTTGGCCAATAGGGCGTAGACGGCGTGGTCGACGTAGCGGTCGGCGAGGCGCTCGGTCTGGCGCAGGGTGCCTTCCCGGCGGAAACCCAGGCGCTGGGGGATGGCCCGGCTGCGGAGGTTGCGCACGCCAGCGCGGATCTCGATGCGGTTCAGGTCCAGGGTGCGGAACCCGTGCCGTACCAGGGTGGTGACTGCCCGGGTCATGAGGCCGTGGCCCTCGGCCTCCTGGGCCAGCCAGTAGCCGATGCCACCACTCCGGTTGATGGGATCAATCCACACAAAGCCCGCCACGCCCACCAGGGCGCCCTGCCACCAGAGGCCGAAGGACTGGGCGGCGCCCCGGCGCTGCAGGGCCCGGACCCGCAGGATGTAGGCCCGGGAGTCCAGCACGCTGCGGTTGGCATCGGGCCAGGGCAGCCAGCGGCGCAGGCGCTCCCGGTTCGTCTCCACCAGGGCGAAGATGGCCTTGGCATCCCGCAGGTACAGGGGGCGCAACTCCAGGCCCCGCCCGGCCTTCATGACCGGCTCCATCACTGCCCCGCGGGGTCCCGCAAGGCCGCAGCTCGGCCGGCCCGCCAGAGCGCCTGCAGCTGATCCAGCAGGTCCCCGAACTGGTCCAGGTGCATGGCATTGGCGCCATCGCTGTGGGCCTTCTCCGGACACTCGTGGACCTCAAAGAAGAAGCCGTCCACCGCCGTGGCAGCAGCCCTTGCCAGGGTGGGAATCATCTCCCGCGCACCGCCGGTGGCATGGCCCAGGGAGCCCGGCTTCTGCACGCTGTGGGTGGCGTCGAAGACCACTGGGCAGCCGGTCTTGCGCAGGTGGGGGAAGGACTGAAAGTCCACCACCAGGTTGCCGTAGCCCAGGGTGGTGCCGCGCTCGGTGACCCACACGGGGCCGTGCCCAGCCACCGACTGCAGCTTCTCTACACCGTGGCGGAGGTCCCAGGGCGCCAGGAACTGCCCCTTCTTGATGTTCACCGTGCGCCCCGTGGCGGCGGCGGCCTGGAGGAGGTCCGTCTGGCGGCAGAGGAAGGCCGGGATCTGAAGGACATCCACCGCCTGCGCAACGGCGGCGCACTGGGTGCTCTCGTGGACATCCGTGAGCACCGGCACGCCGTAGCGGCTGCGCACCTCGGCGAGGATGTCCAGGCCCTGGTCCATGCCCGGCCCGCGGTGGCTGCCGCCGCTGGTGCGGTTGGCCTTGTCGAAGCTGGACTTGTAGATGAAGGGGATGCCGCGGGCCTCCGCCAGATCCCGCAGGCTGGTGGCCATGTGGTGGGCATGGTCCCGGCTCTCAATGACACAGGGCCCCGCAATGAGGAAGAAGCTCTGGTCGGTGAAGGGGCGGGCGAAGTCCATGGATACCTCGGGAGCCAGTTTAACGGCTCCCCGAAGGGATTGACGGGTTGTCATTGGGGACGAGGGAACCCCTGGCATACTGTGCGAGCAACCTCCCCACATCCCCTGGAGCAAGGCATGGCGAAGCTGTTGATGGAAGACGACCTGAACCGGCGCTTAGTGGCCCTCCTGCAGCAGGACGGGCGCATGAGCCATGCGGAGCTGGCCGAACGACTGGGGGTCAGCCGGCCCACCATCATCGATCGGGTGAAGCGCCTCGAGGCCGACGGCGTGCTGGGCGGCTACTCCGCCCGGGTGCGGCCCGCAGCGGTGAACAAGCCCACCGTGGCCTTTGTGGCCGTGCGCTACAAGGACAACAACGAGGCCATTGAGCAGCGCTTCATCAAGGCCCTGGAGGACGAGGCTGACATCCTGGAGGCCCACACCATCGCTGGTGAGGATGCCCTCCTGCTGAAGATCGTGGCGGACACGCCGGCGGGCATCGCCGAGCGGCTCCGGCGCATCCGCATGCTCGGCCCCATGGTCACCACCCGCACCACCATGGTGCTGGAGACCCACTGGGAGAAGCCGGGCCCCAGCCCCTTCCCGGTGGAGGGCGCGGGGAAAAAGGTCAAGCGTTGACCGACCCTCTCGGCGACTGGGCCTGATGCTCGCCTGGCTCGCCTTCCTGACAGTGGCCGTGGTGTGGGGCTCCACCTACTTCGCCATCGCCCTGGCCCTGCCGACCTTCACGCCCTACGGCATGGTGGCGGTGCGCTTTTCCATCTCCGCCCTGCTGGCCCTGGGCTTGGGCCGGCTCCGCCGTGAGGCTTGGCCCACCTGGCGGGAGGCCGGGCACCTGATGATCGTGGGCGCCCTGCTGCTGGGCCTCGCCAATGCCCTGGTCTCCTGGGCGGAGCTGCATGTGAGCTCAGGCCTGGCCGCCATCCTCTCGGCCCTGGTGCCCCTCTGGCTGGCGGTCTTCTCCATGAGCCGGGAGCCCCTGGGGCCCAAGGGCTGGCTGGGCTTGCTCCTGGGTCTCCTGGGTGTGGCCGTGCTGGTCTGGCCTGCTGGGCAGGTGCGGCTGCACGCCGGAGGTGTGGCTGCCATGGTGGCCGCACCCCTGCTCTGGTCTCTGGGGACCCTCCACGGCCGCCACCACGTGCGCGGGGGCGGCCTCTTCACCAATGTGGCCTTCCAGATGGCCACGGCGGCCCTCATGGGGCTCCTGGCGGCCCCCTTCACGGGCGGCTTCCTGCGCGGCCCTGCAACGCAGCAGAGCCTCCTGGCCGTGGGCTACCTCGTGGTGTTCGGGTCGCTGGTGGCCTTCACGGCCTACGGCTACCTGGCCAAGGCCTGGCCCCCGGCAAAGATGGGCACCTACGCCTACCTGAACCCCCTGGTGGCCGTGCTGCTGGGCCGCTTCTGGCTGCACGAGACCTTCGGCCCGCGCAGCTATGCCGGCATGGCCATCATCCTGGCGGCGGTGGCCCTGGTGCAGCTGAGGCCGGCGGTCCCGCTACCTGGGCAGGACTGAGCTCAGGGCAGCAGCCGCACGGTGGCCAGAAAGGTGCCGGACCGGGCGGGGTCCTGGCGCAGCAGGTCCAGGCTCGAGCTCGCCACCAGGAGGTCCCGGCGCCCATCTCCGTCCAGGTCCACCGCCAGGAGGGCCCCCGGCACAGAGAATCCGCCCCGGTCCGTGCGGGGTCCAAAGACCCCGGGGGAGCCCGACTGCTGGAGGGAGATGGTGAGGACACCGGGTCCCACCTGGGTGTAGGCCAAGTCCCCCCGGCCGTCGCCATCCAGGTCTGCGAAGACCAGGCCGCTGAAGCCGAGCCCACCGGTGAAGGTCAGCCCCGTGGCCACCGACTGGAAGGAACCCCCTGAGCCGGGGCCCTGGGCGTAGACGACGATGGACCCGGCCGAGGGCGACACCGAAGTCTGCAGGGCCACCGCCAAGTCGGGGCGCCCATCCCCATTCAGGTCCCCGGCGCAGAAGGCCAGGGGAACGCCTGCCAGATTGTGCACCGGGCCAGCCACCAGCGTTCCGCTGGCCGGGTCCTGCAAGAAGATGCGGAGGGTCTGGTCCGCGGCGGCTACCGCCAGGTCCGTGCGGCCGTCGCCGTTCAGGTCCGCCGCCAGCAAGAAGCCCTGCGGGATACCAGGCAGAGCCACCGGGACCAGGAAGGTGCCCCGATGGAGGGGATCCTGGTGGAGG
Source organism: uncultured Holophagaceae bacterium (assembly GCA_903890595.1). Classification (GTDB taxonomy): domain Bacteria; phylum Acidobacteriota; class Holophagae; order Holophagales; family Holophagaceae; genus Geothrix. The sequence continues at coordinate 6,166 of CAITBU010000427.1, forward strand.
CTCCAGGTGCCTCCTGCCCAGGTCAGGAGCTCCAGACGCCCATCCCCATCGAGGTCGGCGATGCAGAGGCTGCCGCCTCCTGCGGGCAGAGCCACGACCTGGGGGGTGAGAAAGCCGCCCGGTCGGGTGGGGTCCTGGAGGCAGATCTGCAGGTGGCTCGGCTCGTTGTAGTCTGCGGTCAGAACCACCAGGTCCTGGAGGCCATCCCCATCCAGGTCCCCATAGGCCACTGCGGTGGGTGACTGGGTCAGGGCCAGGCGGTCTGCCAGGCGGGGCACGCCGCCCCCGGTGCCGGCCAGGAGGGCCACGGAGTGACCGTGGTTTCCCGTGCCGCTCAGGAAGTCGGTGGCGGCCACCTGGACCTGCCCCCGGCCGTCTAGATCTGCTGCTGCCACGGCGAAGTAGCTGTGGAAGGTGGGGACTATGAAGTCGTTTACTCCGATGCCGGAAGCGCAGCCCAGCAGGGCGGCGACGACCCCGGCCACCAGGGTCTTCGAAAGCGTGCTCCGGGGTCCGGGTTTCATGGCTGCTCCCCCTGCCGCCGGCGGTGGGCCAGGATGGCCGCAGCCATGCCCATGGCTCCCACGGCCAGGGAGGCCAGGGCCCGCAGCGGCGTGTCGGCCCGGTCCAGGTCCACGGCGATGAGCTTGAGGCTGGCGGCGGCCATGAGGACGTAGCCCGCCACGGCCAGGGCCCATCCTCCCTCGGGCTGGCCCAGGGACCGCATCCACTGCCAGGCGCCGCTGGCGGCCCAGGTGAGCGTCATGGCCACGGAGGCCTCCCGACTGAAGAGGGCACCCCCTGAGGCCGGCCCCCGCAGGGCCTGCACGGCCCGGGCGGCTTCCAGGGCCAGGGTCAGGTTGGCGGTCAGCTCAAGGGCCACGAAGGCCAGGGGGCGCAGGCGTCCGCTGGGGCGAGCCAGGAGGCCCCAGCACCCCGCCGCCAGGAGTCCCTCCAGGAAGGCCGGGTTCAGGAAGGGCGTCAGTCCCGTCGCCTGGCCCGCGGGGGCCCAGGGCAGGTGGAGGGCCCAGCGTGCTGTCGTGAGCAGGGCCAGGGCCACGGCGATGCCCCGAAGGACGGGGGCGTCGGCGCGCCTGGCTCCGTCCGCTACCTGGGCGGAGGCCCAGGCCAAGGTCAGGGCGAAGATGCCCCAGAGGGAGCCGACCCAGCGGCCACTCAGGGCCACGGGGACCGCCAAGGTCAGGTGTCCCGCCGCCAGGGCCAGGAGGCCCCAGTCCGCTGCCTCGGCCTTCATGCGCCGCTGGAGGGGCGCCACCAGGGCCAGATTGAGGCCCGCCGCACCCACCAGCAGGAGAGCGAAGGCCTCTGGGGGCAGGAGGGTCTTATGCCACAGCACCCAGGCGGTGGCAGTGGCCAGGAGGTGGCCCACGAACCACAGGGCCGTGGGGGTGCTCGGCAGGGCAGGGACCCTCGGCAGCCAGACCCAGAGTCCCGCCAGGAGGAGGTGCAGCGCCAGGAGGGCGCTCAGCGCCGGAACATCAGAGCGCAGGACGGTGCCACAGGTGATTGGCCAGAGGAGGCCGGTGCCCAGGAGGGCGGTCCAGCGGGCCCCCACCCAGGTGGCGGCCACCGGAGCGCGGAAGGGGACCAGCAGGGCCGCGGTCAGGAGCACCACCAGGTAGAGGGCCAGACCCACCTCGTGGTGGCCGCCCTGGCCGAAGGCCAGCGGAGCCGCCAGGGCGCTGACCAGGGCCACCGTGAGGGCGCCGCCACAGGCCGCACGCACGGCCAGGGCCCCCGCCCCCAGGGTCACCAGGGCCATGGCCAAGAGGCCCGCCGAGGCCGGATAGAAGTGGTAGGTCAGCGCCCCGGCCCGGCAGGTGAACTGCAGCGTGCCGAGGCCCGCCAGGAGCAGGGCTGTGCCCAGGCGGCGGCCCTCGCCCGGCAGGAGGCGGGCGGCCCAGGCGGTGATCCCGCCCCCGGCCAGCAGACCCAGGGCGAAGCGGGTACCCGGTCCCAACCAGCCCTGCTGAGCGGCCCAGGTCAGGAAGAAGGCTGCTCCCAGGAGGAAGATGGCCCCCCCGATGCCGGCGATCCAGGCCACGGGGGTGATGCGGAAGCGGGGCAGGGAAAGCTGAGGGGCCTGGAACCGCGGCGTCGGGACCGAGGGGGTCCGCTGGCCCTGGAGAAGCCAGGCCACCTGGGCTTCCAGCTGAGCCACACGCTCGGCGAGATCCTGGGGTGGGGTGGGTTCCATGGCGACTCCATACGGATGCGTATGGAATACTGGGTCCGCAGGGTCTCCTCGTCAAGGCCCTTCGGCAGGAGCTTTAGCTCATCACGCAGTTCCGACCCTGGGCCTTGGCCTGGTAGAGGGCCTGGTCGGCGCGGGCCAGCATGGCTTCAGCGCCGTCATCGGTGCCCTCCCACTGGGCGAGACCGATGCTCAGGGTCACGCGGTCACCGGGGGGCAGGCAGGGGTAGGGGTCCACGGTGACGTATTCACGCAGCCGCTCGGCCAGGGCCCGGGCGCCGTCCAGGTCGGTCTGGGGGCAGAAGGCCAGGAACTCCTCGCCACCGATGCGGCCCAGCTGATCGACCTTGCGCAGACCGAAGAGCATGCGCTGGGACATGATGCCCAGCACCTGGTCGCCCGCCGGATGCCCGTAGCGGTCGTTCACCGACTTGAAGTGGTCCAGGTCCAGCATCATGATCGAGAGCTGCAGGCCAAACCGGTCGCACTTGTCCAGCTCGGTGGAGAGCATGTCCAGGATGTGCTTCCGGTTGTAGAGGCCGGTCAGGGGGTCCTGGATGGCCTGGTGGTAGAGGCGCAGACGGGAGTCCTCCAGGCTCAGGAGGCGGCCCAGCTCCTCGGCGGCGATCTCGAAGAGGCGCTCGAAGTCCTCGGCGGCCTGGCGCTCGGCGACAAAGGCCAGGGCCCCGATGGTGGGATAGCCGGGGGTGGTGGCGGGCAGCACCCGCAGGACGGGGTTGCGCAGGCTCTTGCGGCGCTCGTCCTCGTCGGAGGCCGGATGCCAGTGGCACTCGGGGGGCAGGGAGAAGGGTCCGCGCTCCCCCAGCTCCTGCAACAGGGTGGCTCGGTCCTCGAGGCTGGCGGAGCTGCCGTGGACGCCGTGGCAGACCAGGCCCTCGTCGCC
>CAITBU010000428.1 GCA_903890595.1 uncultured Holophagaceae bacterium
CGACGAGCAGGGCGGGGAGAAGGGTACGGGAAACGCGCATGATGAACTCCAGGAATTTCAGTGCACCCAAAGGTGCGAGGTCTTGTTGGGTTGCCTCCGGGAGGACGATTCCTCAAGGGAGGTTGGCGTGAGCCACTACCCTAGATTCAAGTCCCGTGCCAAACCCAGAAATTCTTTTAACTATATCAAAATCACTATTTAGTGATTTTGATGGTTCTTCCAGTTGTGTCCAGATTCTGGAACAAAGAATCTATTTCTGGATCCTGGACGAAGGAATCCCGTGGGTCTTCAGCTTCACGTAGAGGGTGCTGCGGGGAATCCCCAGGGCCTCGGCCGCGGGACCCACCTGGAAGTTCAGCTCCTGCATCACGTCCATGATGTGCTGCCGCTCCACTGCCTGCAGGGTGAGCTTGGAGGCCTGGCCTGTGGGGGTCAACGGCGGCGTGATGTGGATGGGCGGGCGGCTGCCCAGGTTCAGGTCCGAGGGGAGGATGGTGGAGTCCTTGCGGGTGAGTACCGCCCGCTCCAGGACATTGCGCAGCTCCCGGATGTTGCCGGGCCAGGTGTGTTCCTGCAGGCGCTCGGCGGCCCCGGTGGACAGCTGCAGAGGGCCGGTGCCCCAGCGGGCGGCGATGCGCACCAGGAAGCTGCCGGCCAGCAGCGGGATGTCCTCCCGGCGGTCCCGCAGGGCAGGCATGGTGAACTGCACGGTGCTGATGCGGTAGTAGAGATCCTCCCGGAAGCGGCCCTGGGGCAGGAGCTGTTCCAGGTCGTGGTGGGTGGCCCCGATGAGGCCGAAGGCCACGGAGCGATCCCGGGTGTCGCCCAGGCGGCGGAAGGTCTGCTCCTCGATGGCCTTGAGGATCTTGGCCTGCACCTGGAGGTCCATCTCGGCGATCTCATCGAGGAAGAGGGTGCCCCGGTCCGCCAGCTCCATCATGCCGACCTTGGCCGTGCCGGCCCCGGTGAAGGAGCCCTTCTCGTGCCCGAAGAGCTCGCTCTCCAGCAGCTCCCGGTTCAGGCCGGCGCAGTTCAGCTCTACGAAGGCGTGGGCGCTGCGGCGGGACTGCGTGTGGACCCAGCGCGCCAGGGCGCTCTTGCCGGTGCCTGTCTCCCCATTAAGGAGGATGGGGACATCCACGCCCAGGACCTGCTTGACCCGGATCTCCAGGGACTTGATGGCGGCGCTCGCACCCGCAAAGGGGTTGAAGGCCTGCTGCCCGGCCAGGCGGTTCTCGGCCAGGCTGTTCTGGCGCAGGCGCGCCTGATCCATGAGGCGGCGGCAGAGGGCCAGCAGGGCCCCGGGCTCCACCGGCTTCACCAGGAAGTGGTCGGCCCCCTCCTGGATGAGGTCCACCGCCAGCGTCACCGACGACAGGCTGGTGATGACCACCACCGCCGGGCGGGGCTCCTCGGTGCGCAGCTCCCGGATCAGCTCCAGGGCATTGCCATCCGGCAGCTGGTAGTCCAGCAGGATGATGTCGGGCTGGAAGCGCTGCAGGATGCGCCGGGTCTCCGCCAGGGTGCCCGCCACCAGGGCCTTGCAGGGCTCATCCTCGAAGATGGCAGCCAGCAGCTCTCGCTGGACTGGGTCGTCCTCCACGATCAGCAGGCGGTTGCCATCCATCAAAGACCTCGATCCTTCATCCTCACCCAATCAGACCAGGGACGCATCCATTGATACTGCCTCCGGGTCAAAAGTCTCCGCCGCCGCACGGAAGCTCTGAAAGCCCTGCTCCAGGTCTGGCAGGCCCGCCGCCAGGGCGGATACGTCGCCCCGCTCCAGGAGGTCTTCAAGCTGCCGCGTCTGCTCCCAGAGGCTCAGGGCCCCTACCGTGGCACTGGAACCCACGAACAGGTGGAGCTGACGAGCGGTCTCTTTCAGGTTGCCGGCAGCCAAGGCCGCTCGAATCTCTTCCAGGACGCCGGGGGTGGAGGTCAGGAACACGCCCAGCACCCGGGCTGCGGCCTTGCGGTTGCCCACCAGGCGCCGAAGCAGCGCCTTCTGATCGAAGATCTGGGTGCCGACCGGCTCCAGGAGACGGGTCGGCAGGTAACGGGCCACCACGGCCCGGAGTGCCTGGGGGTCGATGGGCTTGGCGAGGTAGCCGTCCATGCCGGCCTCCAGGCAGCGCTGGCGGTCCTCCTCCATGGCGTGGGCCGTCATGGCCACCACGGGGACCCGGGGATTGAGCACACCGGACTCCGGCTTGCGCAGGGCCAGGGTGGCCTGGATACCATCCAGCTTGGGCATCTGGACATCCATGAGCACCAGGTCGTAGGCCTTCCTGGTCAGCGCCTGGAGGGCCTCAATGCCGTTGTTTGCCACATCTGCGGAGAGGCCCCACTCTTCCAGCTGGGCCAGGGTGACCTCCTGGTTTACCTCGTTGTCCTCGACGAGCAGGATGCTGGCAGGGCTCAGGGGCGACAGCGAACCTGCCGACTCAGGGCCCACTGAAGGGGGCTCAGGCTGGGCCAGCTGCAGGCGCAGGCGGGCCGTGAAGTAGAACACCGAGCCCTGACCCTCCACGGACCGGACCCCCACGTCTCCTCCCAGCAGGGTGGCGATCTGGCGGGAGATGGCCAGACCCAGGCCCGTGCCGCCGTATTTCCGGGTGGTGGAGGCATCCACCTGGGAGAAGGGCTGGAAGAGGCTCCCGACCTTGTCGGCGGGGATGCCGATGCCCGTGTCCGTCACCTGGATCTGGAGGAGCACCTCCTCGCCCGTGTTCTCCAGGATTCCAACGTCCACCTTGACGGAGCCCTGGGCCGTGAACTTCACGGCATTGTTCACCAGGTTCAGCACCACCTGCTTGAGGCGCACGGGGTCTCCCCGCAGGCCCACGGGCGTGCCGGGGGCCAGGGTGCAGGTGAACGCCAGGCCCTTCTCGTCTGCCGAGGGTGCCATGAGCTGACCCACCTCAGCCATGAGGGCGCCCAGGCAGAACTCTGTCTCCTCGAGCTGCAGTTTGCCCGCCTCCACCTTGGAGAGGTCCAGGATGTCCTTGATGATCTCCAGCAGGGACTCGCCGCTGCTGCGCGCCGTCTCGGCAAAGTGCTGCTGCCGGGAGTCCAGGGGGGTCTTCATGAGCAGGCCGAGCATGCCGATGAGCCCATTGAGCGGGGTCCGCAGCTCATGGCTCATGTTGGCCAGGAACTCGGACTTGGCCTGGTTGGCCGTACGAGCCTGGGTGGCCAGGCGATCGGCACGCTCCTTTTCCATTAACAGCAGCGCATTGAGGCGGCGGGACTCTTCCAGTGTCTTTTCCAGCTCTGCCTGGCCGGCCCGGAGGATCTGGTCCTTCTGCACCAGCTCCGTGATGTCCGTCATGCTGCCCACCATGCGGGTGGGTCGCCCCTCCGCATTGCGGTCCACCACCGCGGCCCGCTCCAGCACCCAGACGATGAGGCCATCCCTCCGGATCATCCGGTGCTGCATCAGTTGGACTTCGCCCCCTGCGTTCATGCTCTCGCCTGCGGCCACCACCCGGTCCAGATCTTCCGGAGCCACCCAGCTGTAGAAGTCCTCGAAGGTGTGCTCCGTGACCGATTCGGGGAGCCCCAGGATGCGGCAGTAGGCGGCATTGTGGCGGGCTATTCCCTCAACTTCGGACCACTCCCAGATGCCATCCCCCGTGGCGTCCAGGGTGGTGGCCAGGCGCAGCTCCAGCTGCTGCTGGGCTTCGGCGGCGGCCCGGCGGGTGGTGGTGTCCACGAGGGTGATCACCATGCCCACCACCTGCCCGCCCCGGCGGTGAGGATGGGCCCAGCACTCCGCATGGAAGGTGCTGCCATCAGCCCGGATGATGACCTCGTCTTCAGAAAAAGCGCCCGTCCGGTGCTGCAGGGCCTCGTAGATGGAGCAGGCCCCGGCTTCCTGGCGCTCCTCCGGGCTGGCGCCACCCACCACCTGCCCGAAGACCTGCCCCTCCGACCCGGCGCCCAGCAGCGGCAGGCAGGGCAGCATGCAGGCGTGGCAGTCCCCCCGCAGGCCGATGCCCGTCAGGTGCTCCATGTGCTTGCCGAGGACCTGGTCGGCGCGCTGGAAGCCCAGCAGGCGCACACAGGCCAGGTTGCAGAAGGTGCAGATGCCATGGAGGTCAATGGCGTAGACCGCCTCGGTGGTGGCATCCAGCAGCAGCTGAAACTGCTCTTCCCGGAGGTCCGCCGAAGCGTGAAGGAGGAGGCTCCGCCGCTCCAGGAGAACGAGTAGGCGGTGCCCCACGAAGGTGCCCACCCCACCCAGGACCAGAACAGCCAGGGAGGCCCCCTGGCCAAAGGTGAATGAAAGGTAGGCCGCAATGAGCGTGACGACGGTGCCGATCGCGACACCAACGAAGGTCAACCGGGTGCGAGGCGGGGCGGGCTTGTTGTGCAGTTGTCGCATTTTTGACCAGGAAAATTTCTCGACATTTGCCAGAGAGTATAAGGCCTGGACCCGTGAGTCACAGTGGAAAACGACCACGGGTTTTAGTCTGAAAACGGTATCTACATCTATTTTAATGTTTGAACAGCCTTAATTCTAGCGATCGTCTCGGCGATTGGCGAGGCTGCATCTCAATATTTTTGCCTAGGGCAAAATAGGGCTCCGCCCCAGGCCTTTAATTGGATTTTTTCGGCTAGTTGTAGGCGACGGTGACCAGGAACGACCCGGCGTAGAGGCCCGGGGCCTGCCGGGGGGCCACGTTCAAGGTGGCGCCCAGGTGCACTTCCAGGCGGCCGGAGTCGTCCAGCCGGGTGCTGCCGGCACCGACGGTGAAGCCCTCTGCGATCACCTGGTCGCCGCCCGCTTGCAGCAGGACGCTGGCGGGCAGGCCGAGGGTGAAGCTGGTGTTGGGTTCCCCAGCCACGCGCAGGGTGGCGGCGGAGACGCCGCTGGACGCCGCCAGCACGGCCCCGCCCGAGGCACTGCGGGTCCCGTCCGGGGCCAGCACCACGCGGCCCGCAGCGGAGCTGGCGATGATCCCGCCAAAGGCCAGGTCCGTGGCCCTCTGCAGGGAGATGGGCTGGTAGATCTGGGCAGACGCCGTCGCCATCGCCCCGGCCCGCGGCGCCTCGGCCGCCACTCCAGGAGCGGCAAGGGCCAGCGCGGCCAGCAGGAGGGTGGGGAATCGCACGGAAAGGGGCCTCGGCAAGGACTCAGGTTCTCTTCGGTGTCCCGGAGGGATGCCTGGAGTCCAGGAGCCGGGAGCGTTGGGAACCATGTTGGCACAGGGAGGTGGCCCCGTTCGGTCCGGCGGGCGAGTTGTGATTTGTGTCCCAGAGGCCCCAGCCGGGGCCAGGAAAGCCCTTCCTGGTTATCGGCCAGGCTCAGCGATAAAGGGCGCTCCACCAAGGACACGAAGACGCCCTGCGGGCGCAGGAAGCACACGAATGCACCCTGACCCACCGCGGGCATCCCCAAGGGGGCGGCGGCTGGCTGCGGCCCCAAAAGCCGTTCCAGCCGCCGCCCCCTTGGCCGGTCGCACACGACCGGGGGCCGCAGGCCCGGAGGCCCTAACGGTGCGACACTGCCCCCTTCGTGTCCCTTTGGGGCAGTTCTTC
>CAITBU010000429.1 GCA_903890595.1 uncultured Holophagaceae bacterium
GGATGACCTGACGGCCCTGACGCCGCTGGCGCTGATCCTGAACGTCTTCGCGTCCACGGGCCACCTCTAGCCGGGGGCCCCTGGGGTTAGACTGGAGGCCCCGCCCGTGCGGGGCCTTCTGCTGTGTGAGAGCCATGATCCTGCGCAAAGAGTATTCCTTCGAGTCAGCCCACTTCATCTACAACCACCCGGGCAAGTGCCGGAACCTGCACGGCCACAGCTACAAGCTGTTCGTGCTGGTGGAGGGGGAGCCCAACCCGGAGTCGGGGATGATCATCGACTTCGATGACCTGTCGAAGGTGGTCACTGAGCAGGTGCTGTCGAAGCTGGACCACCACTTCCTGAACGACATCATCCCGTTATCGACGGCCGAGAACATCGCCTTGTGGGTGTGGGGGCAACTCAAGCCAGGACTGCCCCTGCTGTGCCAGATCGAGGTCTACGAGACCGCCGACAACTGCGTGATCTATCGGGGGTAGGGCTTTTTTGGCCACCGATTTGGGGATTTTGGGGATAGGGCAAGGGGCCTTAGCTGGGGATGGGGCGGTGTCCAGCATGGGCATCCCTGCTGTCAGCGCTTAACCCTTCCAGTCTTCGGGAAGGCCGCACGCCTTCAGCACCGCCATGACGTAGCGTTCCCCGACCCGGGACGCGCCGCTCTCAGCTCCGCTGACGAATGCCTGCGATTTTTTCAACCGCTTGGCTAGCTCAACCTGGGTCAGCCCAGCGGCCTCGCGCATGGCGCGGAGGTCCTTCGCAATGGAGTTACGGGCAAACTCCACCGCATCCACGCTTCCATCTGGGATGCCGCACAGCCGGTCATAGTCCCGCTTGGGGATGATGACGAATTCTTCTCCATGGATGTTAAGGGCGACAGTGTTCATGGTTCCTCCTCAATCTTCGTAGACTTCACTTCGGTGTTTGATGCGGACGACAATTACGTCCGGGGCCTCAAAGGTGAAGATCACCCGCCAGTCCCCCACCCGAATGCGGGCATGCCCAGTCCATTCGTGCTTGAGCCACTTCACCCCCGAAACCTCCGGCCACGACTGGAGGCGAATGAAAACACCCAGCACCCGCGGCTTCAGGCTCTTGGGTAGGCTGTTGAATTCGGTCTGAGCTTCAAGGGAGAGAGTAACCTTGGCCATGATTAAAATATAACCCAATATCATCCAAAAGGCAAGATATTCTTCCTGCACCCGGCTCAGGGCGGTCTACCCAGGGCCTCTGCCTATAGGCTTTCGTGGTTATCGAGGACCCTCGGCAGGATGGTCATCGTTCTTGGACTTGGCCGAGGCGGCATATAGAATCTTCCTGATCGGGAAGTTATGGGGAATTCCTCCTCGATTTGCTGTAATTCTTCCCGATCGGTCATTTTTATGGCTTTTGCGCCCAAAAAGCCTAAAATATTACCGAGGAGGAAGTTCTTGTGAGGGGGTTAACTTCAGTCGAGATTGGAAAGGCCATTCGCAGCGCCCGGAAGGCCCAAGGCCTGCGTCAGGACGATCTGGCTGGTCTTGCGGGAGTCGGGACCCGTTTTGTGCTTGAAGTGGAGCGAGGCAAGGAGACCTCACAGCTTGGCCTAGTCTTGCACCTCCTTGCGGTGCTTGGATGCGACCTGACCATCAGCCTGCCCGGGGGGCGGAAATGAGCTCCCTGAATGCCTTCCTCGGCGAGCAGCAGATTGGGGTTCTTTCCCAGGATGATGCGGGCGACCTGCAGTTTGAGTACCTGCCTGGCGCCACACCGATTTCCGTATCCCTGCCGGTCCGTGAGGAGCCCTTTGAGGATGGGGAGTGCTACCCCTTTTTTGAAGGAATCCTGCCCGAGGAAAATCAGCGCAGGGCCATCGAGCGGGCGGTCCACGTTTCAGGGACCAACGTCCTGGGGATGCTGGAATTTCTTGGTGGGGAGGTGGCGGGCGCCGTCCGGTTGCTCAGAGAAGGGGAAGATCCTTCAGAACTGGCGCCAACGGTGGTCCCAGCGTCGCTCTCAGACTTGGAGTTGGAGAGTGTGCTGAAGCGTCTCCCAGGGCGCCCCATGCTCGTGGGGGAAGGCCAGTTGCGCCTCTCCCTTGCGGGGGCCCAGACCAAGCTCCCGGTCTGTCTCACGAACGGCTGCGTGCGCCTTCCGGCGCCAGGGGAACCGACGACCCACATCGTCAAGCCGCCCATCCCCAGCTACCCGGGCACCACAGAGAACGAGGCCTTCGTGATGCGCCTGGCTGCCGCCGTGGGGTTGCCAACGGCCAGGGTAGAGGCCCGTCGTCTGGAGGGCGCGAATGGCCCCAAGGCCTACCTCTTGGTTGAGCGATACGACCGCGAATACCGGGGCGGCAGGGCGGTGCGCCTCCATCAGGAAGATTTCTGCCAGGCCCTGGGGTTCCCCTCTCGGCAGAAATACGAAACCAACCTCGGTCCGGGCATTGCTCGTTGCCGCCAGTTGATCATGGACTGCTCTAAGCAGCCCGCCTTGGACACCCGGCACTTTTTGGATGCTGTCGGATTCAACTTGCTGGTGGGCAATGGGGACGCTCATGCGAAGAACTTCTCCCTTCTCTATACCGCTGAGGGGATCCAGATGGCACCTCTCTACGACCTCCTTTCCACGGGACTCTACCCCGACCTGCCGCTGTCAATGGCCATGTCGATCGGTGGGACTTATCGCTTCTCCGAGGTGGACCGAGTGGTGCTGACTGAGGGCGCCAGGGCCCTCGGGCTCCGAAGGGACTACCTCATCAGGCGCCTGGACTTTCTGCGGGAGCGCCTCCCCAAGGCCGCCGAGGAGGTCGCTACTGGGCTCTTGGGGTGCGGACTGGACGAGTCTGTACTGGAGCGATTGCTCCGGCTGGTGCGGGATCGGTCTGGTGAACTCGGCCTGCTCTGAGGGGGGGTCAAATTTCGTGTCCTTTGGCCAGTAATCGCGCAGGCTTACCTGGAAATGAGGTGATTGAGCTTCACCGCTCTCCAAAACCTAGCCAGTTCTGCTCCCCAGAAGTAGGCCACACCTGAAACTGGGACTGAGCAACTGAAGTTGCAGTCCTCGATCCAGAGCAGCACCCGGAGCGCAGGCCGTAGGCC
>CAITBU010000430.1 GCA_903890595.1 uncultured Holophagaceae bacterium
GTGGCCACCCGCCTCAAGGCCTTCGAGTGCGACGTGCTGGGTTGCGACCCCTACATCGCCGCCAAGCGAGCCACGGACCTGGGTGTCCGCCTGACGGATCTGGATGAGCTGTGCCGAACCTGCGACATCCTCACCGTCCACCCCCCCCTCAACGAGGAGACCCGGGGCCTGCTGGGGCCGGCCCAGTTCGCCCTCATGAAGCCTGGAGTCATCCTGCTCAACGTGGCCCGGGGCGGCATCCTGGACGAGGCCGCCTTGCTGGCGGGCCTCGAATCCGGCCAGGTGGCCCTGGCGGCGGTGGACGTCTGGTCCGAGGAACCCCCCAGCTCCGATCTCCTGCGCCGCCTCATCGCCCAGGACCACCTCGTGGTGACGCCTCACCTGGGCGCCAACACCCAGGAGGCCCAGGTGAATGTGGCCGTGGACGTCTCCCGGGAGATCCTCAACTGGCTGGATCGGCTGCCCCTGGAGAACGCCGTGAACCTGCCCCGCTTTGACCCGGCCGTCCTGGACCAGATGCGCCCCTACTTCAAGCTGATGGCGGTGCTGGCCGAGTTCGGCCTGCAGCTCCTCAAGGGCGGGCTGGACCGCATCACCTTCGCCTACAACGGTGCCATCGCCCACCACGACTGCTCCCCCCTCACCGTGGCCGGGCTGGCTGCCCTCCTGGACCGGGCCACGGACCAGCCGGTGAACATGGTCAACGCCGGCCTGGTGGCTGAGCGCATGGGCCTGGTGGTCGAGGAGCGCAAGTCCTCCCAGGGCGGGGCCTTCTCCAACCTGGTGACCCTCACCCTGGAGGGCGGCGGCCAGACCCGGGTGTTGTCCGGGACCCTCTTCGAAGGGGCGCCCCGCATCGTGCGGCTCCGGGACTACGCCATGGACTTCGCCCCCGAGCCCCACATGCTGCTCCTCAGCTACCTGGACCGGCCGGGGATGATCGGCCGCATCGGCACGGTGCTGGGTCGCCACGACATCAACATCGCCTTCATGAACCTGGGCCGCCGGGAAAAGAAGGGCGAAGCCATGGTCATCCTGTCCGTGGACTCCCCCGTGCCCGCCGAGGTGCTGGCGGAGCTGCAGCAGGCCACCGAGGCGGACTTCCTCCAGGCCCTTCACCTGCCTTCGGCCTGAGCGGAGACCCCGTGCGCTTCATTGCCTGGGACTTCGACGGCACGCTGGTGGACAGCCGCCCCCTCATCGAGGCCGGCATGACCCACACCCTGAAGGCCCTGGGCCTGCCCATGGACCTCATGGACACCTGGCTCTCCTGCGTGGGGCTGCCCCTGGAGGCGGGCATCGCCCACACCTTTGGGCCCCTGGGCCTGGATGAGCCCGCCGTCATGAAGGCCTATCGCGGCTTCGCCCATGCGGAGGAGGAGCACCTGCTCCGGCCCTTCCCGGGCATCCCAGAGCTCCTGGAGGTGCTGCAGAGCCGGGGCGTCGCCATGGGCATCGTCACCTCCAAGCGCCGCATCCCCATCCTGCGCCAGGCCGCCCGCTTCGGCTGGGAGCACACCTTCAGCCCCATCATCACCCCCGACGAGGTGACCCACGGCAAGCCCCACCCCGAGTCCATGGAGCTCCTGCAGACCCTCACGGGGCTGGGGGCCGAGGACCTGCTCATGGTGGGCGACACTCCCTTTGACCTGGACATGGCCCGGGCCGCCGGGGTCCCCAGCCTGGCGGTGGGCCACGGGTTCTACGGGCAGGAGGCCCTGGCGGCTTGCGGACCCCGGGCCTATGCCCCGGACAC
>CAITBU010000431.1 GCA_903890595.1 uncultured Holophagaceae bacterium
CGCCACAGGGTTGCCCGCACCCAGGCCGAAGAAGGTGAGCTGGCCCTTGAAGGCGAGGTAGCCGGCGAAGGGCATGATCACCTCGCTGGGCAGCGGGATGCAGGCACTCTCGATGGCCATGAGGAGCATCACGCCCAGGGGACCCATGGCGGCCATGACGGCCACCATCCAGGCGACGATGGGGGCAAGCAGCTTCTGCAACATGGGGATCCCAAAAGGATGAGTCTACCGGGCGGGTAGACTAAAGGCATGTCCGAGGATCTCGTCCGCAACCGCAAGGCCTACCACGACTACCACGTCCTCGAGACCTGGGAGGCGGGGATCGCCCTGGTCGGGACCGAGGTCAAGGCCCTGCGGGCGGGCCTCGGCCAGCTCCAGGACGCCTACGTGGACAGCGCCGACGGGGAGCTCTGGCTCAAGCAGGCCAACATCTCCCCCTACAAGTTCGGCACCTACGCCAACCACGACCCCCTGCGGGCCCGGAAGCTTTTGCTGCACAAGGTCGAGATCGCCAAGCTCATCGGCAAGGTGGTGCGCAAGGGCCTCACCATCATTCCCCTGGCCATCTACCTGAACGATAAGGGGAAGATCAAGGTGCGCATCGCCCTCGCCGAAGGCAAGGCCCACGGCGACAAGCGCGAGGCCCTGAAGCAGCGCGAGCAGAAGCGCGAGATGGACCGCATCCGCAAGGGCGCCCGGGAGTAGGGCGGCGAGGCTCGGCTCGGCGGCGGCCTGGTTTCCATAAATAGGTCACGACAGGGTGTCGGCTACGCCCCTGTCGACGTCCCCGCCAATCCTAATCCCTGGTTATCGGCCAGTCTCAGCCTCAATAGGCTGGTTCTTTTGGCGATGACAAGAGTACAAAAATGCAGATAAATACAAAAAAATGAATATGTTATCCACAGATTTCACAGATTACACAGAGAGAGAAAGTACCTTAGCCGGGGATGCACGGGGAGTGCGGGGATAGGGCAAAGGGCGCAGCCAGCATGGGCTCCAGCCTGGGGTTCCGCTTCCGCTCTTGATTGGGTGGGGCTGAGCCTAGCGCATGCAGCCAAAGGACATATAGTCTTGTCTAGGAATTTATCGCTAACAATTTGAATAAAATTGTTTATTGACGTCTATCCTCCCTGTTGCAACAATCGCTCCGCCTCCCCGTATCCCAGCCCCCCCTCCCCGCGTCCAAGTTCCAGGCTCAGGGCCTTCGAAGCCATCCAATCGAACCCCCTGGTCACGGTGTGACGCCTTCCTCTCCCCAAGGCTTGCCAAGGAGTCACCATGTCCGCCCTGCAGCTTCTGACCGACCTCCACCACGCCCCCCTCGCTGACCAGGCCGAGATGGCCCGGCGCATCAAGGAGAGCAACCCGACCACCGCTGAGATCGGCTTCGCTTTCCGCCAGTCTTTTGAGAGCGACCCCGCCCGGGCCCTCAAGCTGGCCGAGGCCTTCGCCACGGCCCTGCCGGACGTGCAGAGCCACCGCGCCTTCTTCCAGCACCTCGCCGCCAGCTCCGTGGAGGAGCGCCGGGCCGGCATCCATGGCTACCGCAACGCTGGCCAGGGCAGCGCCGTGGTCCACGCTGTGGGCTTCCTGCCCGCCGCCCAGGGGCGGGTCGTCATGAAGGAGTTTCTCGTCAAGGCCGATGGCACCCATGACCACTTGGCCCTCCGGGATGCGGCCCTCTGGCTCCAGCGGGCGGGCGAGGCCATCCGCAAAGGGGAAGGGACCGAAGCCCTGCCGGAACCCGGCACAGATGCGGCCGTGGTGGAGTGGGTCGAGGGGGCCGTGGACTCCCTGGTGGGTGCCGTGAAGTCCGTGGCCGAGGCCATCGTGAGCGCGGTGGGTGATGTCATCGCTGCCATCGCCGGGGTCATCCAGGACGTGGTGAACTGGACCGTTCAGGCCGTGGCCGACATGGTTCGCGCCGTCATCGCGGCGGGCCGAACCATCGCCGAGCTGGTCCAGGGGGCCGTGGAAGCAGGCTTCCAGGTGCTCAAGCAGATCATGCGGGGCCTCGAGGCGGCCGGGAAAGCCCTGGTGGAGGTGCTCAGCGCCATCGCCGACTTGACCGTGGACATCATCAAGGACGCCCTGCGGGCCATCGACGAGATCGGCCGCACCCTGGGCGAGCTCCTCACCTGGATGGCGGGGCAGATCGCCAGCGTGGTGGACAAGTTCGTGCGGGCCATGGTCGCCATCGGCAAGGAGGTGGGCAACATCCTGAACCAGGCCTTCCAGTTTGCGGGCGCCATCTTCAGGGGCATTGTCGAGACCCTCATCGCGGTCGGGAAGGCGGTGGGCGAGATCCTCGTTGCCGTGGTCACTCGGCCCGCCAGCCTGCTGGACGCCGTCACCCGGGCCCTGCGGGACCTGGGCCACACGGTGGGCCAGATCCTGAGTGACATCGGCACCGCTGCCGTGCAGTTCGTAGATGAGGTGGCCGCCTCCTTGGGCCGCATCGCCGGCACCCTGGTAGACCTGGTGGCCTACGTCGCCAGCGCCGCCCTGGCCCTGGCCCGCCAGGTGGTGAAGGGCCTCCTGGAGATCGGCAAGACCGTGGCCGATCTGGTGACGGCCATCGCCGCCCATGGCTTCGCCGCCATCAAGCGCGTGATCGACGCCGCCTTCGCCCTGGGCCGCACCCTGGTGGACATTCTCAAGCAGACCATCCACATCGCCGCCGGCCTGCTCAGGCAGATCGTCCAGGCGGCCATGGAGCTGGGCAAGACCCTGGTGGAGCTGGCCGGGGCCCTGGTGAAGTTCACCTACCGGATCGGCGCCCGTCTCGTGGAGGCCCTGCTGGCCGCAGGTGCCGCTGTGGCCGACCTGCTGGAGACCGCCCTGGCGGAAGGCTACTACCTGTTCCGCCGCATGGTGCACGGCATCCTGCACGCCCTGGGCCCCGTGGGCTCGGTGCTGGACTGGGTGCTGACCAAGGTCGCGAGCGTGGGCAAGGAGCTCTGGCGCCAGGCGGTGGAGGCCCTCCGCTACGCCAAGGAGAGCATCATCGACATCATGAACTGGGCCCTGGCCCAGGGCGAGGCGGCCTTCTCCGCCATCGTTGAAGCCCTGGAAGCCGCCGGCGAGAAGCTCACGAAGGTCTTCGAGTGGGCCGTTGCCGCCGGGGACTTCGCCATCGATCAGCTGGTGATCGCCACCATCAAGATTGGGAACTCCATCAGCTACCTCCTCACCTGGGCCGAGAAGGACGCCCTGCCCGCCCTGGCCCGCATGGTCAAAGCCGCCCTCGATGCGGGCATGACCCTGGTGGACCTGGTGACCTGGATGGCCTCCCGCACCCTGGCGGCGGTCACCGAGGCCGTGAAGTCCGTGCTGGCCGCCGGGGTCACCCTGGCTCAGCTCTTCGCCGACACCGTGGTCCATCCCGGCCACTTGGTGCAGAACGTCGTCGCGGCGGTGAAGGCCCTGGGCAAGAGCGTCAACGAGGTGCTGGCAGCGGCGGTCTCCCTGGCCGTGGATGGCTGGACCCGCTTCGTGGATGCGCTGCGAGACCTGGGCCACAGCGCCCTGGAGATCCTGACCGCCGCCTACGACCTCTCTGCCTCCGGACTGGCCCTGGTGTTCGCCTACCTGCTGACCTGGTTCGGTGTCCATCGGCAGCTCACGGCAGACGAACGGGCCGATGCCCAGGCAGTCTTCGGCACCTCCATCAACCTGGACACCGTGCTGGTGGCTGTGCTCTCCCTCCCGGTGGACATCATCGAGAAGGTCAACGGGGAGCGCCCCTTCACGACCATGTCGGTCATCAACTTCGCCAGCTGGGCCACGGTGGACCGGCAGACCCTCATCCACGAGCTCACCCACGTCTGGCAGGGCATCGCCGTGGGGCCCCTCTACATGGTGGAAGCCATCCACGCCCAGGCCGAGTTCGGGGCTGCGGCCTACGACTTTGGCGGCGAAGCGGAGCTGGTGTCCCGCCGTGCGGCGGCGGCCTCTGACCGGGCGGCCTTTGATTCCTACAACCCCGAGGCCGAGGCCCACATCATCGATGACTACTGGTCCCGGCGCTACGATCAGGGCCTGCCTGCAGCCCAGTGGGATGCCTGGAAGCCCTATGGCAACGTCGTCTACACCGCCTGAGTGGGTCCTCGCCTGCCCACGCGAGGCCCTGCCCGTCCTGCAGCCCCTGGCCGATGCGCACGCCGCGCATCGGCCAGTTCGGTTGCTGCTGCGGAACACGCGAGCAGTCCCGCCCCTGGCTGATCTGCTGCCGCACCTGGACCAGGCGGCGGGCCTGCTCCTGGTGGGGGATCACCGCCGCTCCCCCCGCACGGTGCTGCCCAGTCCCTTCCTCACCACCCCACAGGGTCGCCGGGTGCCTGCGGGCTGGCTCCCCATGGGCCGGCCTGCGTCCCTGGAGCGCTTCGCCGCCGCCGCCGCCGAGGTCCAGCGGCGCGCTGGTGCAGCGGGGCCCCTGGCCTTCGTCGGCCAGTGGGATGACCATGTCACCCGCATGGTGGCGCGCAGCCTCAGCATCCTCCGCACCCCCACCGGCAGCGACCCGCTGACCGTGTTCTGGTGGACCGCCGACCGCCTCATCCGGCGGGACCTCCTC
>CAITBU010000432.1 GCA_903890595.1 uncultured Holophagaceae bacterium
CATGGAAGTGGTTCGTCTCGCCGACCTCGAGGAAGAGAACAAGAAGCTCGAAAAGGCCGGGAAGCGTCCCGCCAAGTACCAGCACCACGCCTTCTACCTCTCTGCGTGGGAGGAGGACAAGCATGTCATCGCCCAGGCCAACGTCAAGGTCGACAAGGATGGCGCGCTCGTCGACGAGGACGTGACCGTGCGGTTCGGTGGCGAGACCAAGATCGTCTCCCGCGACAAGGTCACCCTCATGGACGTGAGTCCCAAGCAGGTGGTCTCCGTGGCCGCCTCGCTGATTCCCTTCCTCGAGAATGACGATGCGAACCGCGCCCTCATGGGTGCCAACATGCAGCGTCAGGCCGTGCCGCTCATCCGCACCGAGGCCCCCATCGTGGGCACCGGCATGGAGTATCACGCCGCCAAGGACTCCGGCGCCTGCGTGGTCTGCCGCCGCTCCGGCATCGTGGAGACCGTGGACGCCAACCGCATCGTGGTGCGCGTCGAAGACGACCCCGAAACCGAGGGCATCGAGTCCGGCGTGGACATCTACACGCTGGTGAAGTTCTCCCGCAGCAACCAGAACACCTGCCTCAACCAGACCCCCCTCGTGAAGAAGGGCGAGTACGTTGGCTCCGGCCAGATCCTGGCCGACGGCCCCTGCACCGACCACGGCGAGCTGGCCCTGGGCCGCAACCTGGTCGTGGCCTACATGCCCTGGCGCGGCTACAACTTCGAGGACGCGATCCTGATCTCCGAGCGCGTGGTGAAGGAAGACCTCTACACCACCATCCACATCGAGGAGTTCGAGGTCCACGCCCGCGACACCAAGCTGGGCCCCGAAGAGATCACCCGCGACATCCCCCAGGTCCGTGAGGAAGCCCTCAAGAACCTCGATGACAGCGGCATCATCCGCACCGGTGCCACCGTCAAGCACGGCGACATCCTGGTGGGCAAGGTCACCCCCAAGGGCGAGACCATCCTCTCTCCTGAAGAGAAGCTCCTCCGCGCCATCTTCGGCGAGAAGGCCAGCGACGTGAAGGATGCCAGCCTCACGGTGCCCCCGGGCATCGAGGGCACGGTCGTGGACATCAAGGTGTTCACCCGCAAGGGCCAGGAAAAGGACATCCGCACCCAGCAGATCGAGCGCGACCAGATGGCCAAGTGGGAGAAGGATCTCTCCGACGAGGAGCGCATCATCCGCGCCGAGGCCAAGAAGAAGGTCGTGACCCTCCTGAAGGGCAAGGAGCTCGACGAGCCCCTCCTCGCCGACGACAAGGGCAAGGAACTGCTGCCCAAGGGCAAGAAGCTCACCCAGAACATGCTGGAGGCGGTGCCCTACAAGCGCTTCCGCCAGGTCTCCGTGGCTGCGGGCAAGACCCGCATCAACGCTGAGGTCCTGGACATCCTGGACCGCACCGAGAGCCAGCTGAAGGTCCTGCGCGACATCCTGAACGAGCGCATGGAGCGCCTGCTCAAGGGTGACGAGCTGATGCCCGGCGTGCTCAAGACCGTCAAGTGCTACGTGGCCGTGAAGCGCAAGCTGCAGGTCGGTGACAAGATGGCCGGCCGCCACGGCAACAAGGGCGTGGTCAGCCGCATCCTCCCCATGGAGGACATGCCCTACCTGCCCGATGGCCGTCCCGTGGACATCGTGCTGAACCCCCTCGGCGTGCCTTCC
>CAITBU010000433.1 GCA_903890595.1 uncultured Holophagaceae bacterium
CCATCGGCCCCTGGCTGCGCAGGGCAGCCACCAAGCCTGGAAGCAGGTCGGCCACCCGGCGGATCTCCGCCTCGGTGGTGCCGCGCCCCAGGCTGAACCGCACGGTGCCCCTGGCGTGGGACGCCGGCACCCCCATGGCTCGCAGCACGTGGCTGGGCTCCCGCTGGCCTGTGCTGCAGGCGCTGCCGGTGCTGACGCAGATGCCCAGCTCCGCCAGCCGAAGCTGGAGGGCCTCCCCCTCGATGTCCGCGAACCCCACCAGGCAGGTGTTGGGCAGCCTTGGAGCGCCAGCCCCATGGATCCGGGTGTCCGGGATCTCAGCCAGGATCCGGCCCTCCAGGAGGTCCCGCAGGGCCGCCACCCGGAGCATGTCCGGCAGCGCTTCCAGGGCCAGGGTGGCGGCCTTGCCGAGGCCCACCAGGCCCGGCACATTCTCGGTTCCACCCCGCCGTCCCCGCTCCTGGGTCCCACCCAGCATCAGCGGCTTCAGGCGCACGCCCCGGCGGATCACCAGCAGGCCCACTCCCTTTGGGCCATGGAACTTGTGGGCCCCCAAAGCCAGCAGGTCGGCACCCCAGGCCGTGGCGTCAACAGGAATGCGCCCCGCCGCCTGGGTGGCGTCCACCAGGAAGAGGGCCCCGCAGGCTCGGGCGATGCGGCCGGCCTCCACCACCGGGCTGAGCACCCCGGACTCGTTGTTGGCGGCGATCACCGCCACCAGGGCTGTGTCGCCTCCGGCGGCCGCCGCCAGGGCCGCCAGATCCAGGCGCCCCTCGCCGTCCACTCCGACCTCGGTGGCGGTGCCGCCCTGCTGGCGCCACCAGGCGGCCAGGGCCCGAAGGGCCGGATGTTCCACCGCCGTGAGCACCAGGTGTCGCCGGGCCGGGAAGGACTCCCAGGCCCCGCGTACCGCCTGGTTGAGGCTCTCGGTCCCGCCCGACGTGAAGACCACCTCTGCCGGCGAACAGCCCGCCAGCTCTGCGGCCTGCTCCCGGGCCGCGACGACGGCACCTTCGGAAAGGTGGCCTAAGGCATAGGCGGAACTGGCATTGCCGAAGCGCTCCGTGAACCAGGGCCGCATGGCCTCAAAGGCCTCTGGAGCGAGGGGCGTGGTGGCGTTGTGGTCGAGGTAGGTGAAGGACATATGACGGCATTCTCCCACCTCTGGGGCGCACTTTGTGGCCAGAAGCGGTTCCACGGACTGGTCTGCCATGAGAGGATCGCTTCCAGAATAAGAAAATTCAGGGAGGCAAGGCGCCTTTGAAGTCCTCAGGCAAACGACTGTTCCATACCCTGTCCCCCCTGGTGGGACTGGTCCTGGGTCTGGTCCTCACCATTCCCGCCTGGCTCTTCATCCGCCAGGAGGAAGCCCGGGTCATCCACCTCCAACAGCAAGCGCGCACAGAACTTATCTTCCAGCTGCTCAAGCGGCGCATCCGCTCCATGGAGAAGGTTCTGGAAGGCGCCGCCGCCTTTCTGGGCCGGGGCCCCCTGCCCAGCGGCCGAGAGTGGCGGGAGTACGTCGACCGCCTCAACATCCAGAGGGACTACCCGGGCATCCAGGGGCTCGGCTTTGCCGAGTGGATCCCCGAGGGCGGCCTGGCTCGCCACGAGGCCCGCATGCGGGCGGCGGGCTACCCGGCCTACAAGGTCCAGCCCGGCGGCCCTCTCCCGCCAGCCCCCGAGGGGCGAAGCTCCATCATCTACCTGGAGCCCATGGATGAACGGAACCAGCGGGCCTTCGGCAAGGACATGCACGCGGAGACCCTCCGCCGGGAGGCCATGAACCGGGCCCGGGACACGGGCAGCACGGTCCTCACCGGGCGGGTCCGCCTCTACCAGGAGGGGGACAAGGACATCCAGTTCGGAACCCTCCTCTACGCACCTGTCTACAAGTTCGGA
>CAITBU010000434.1 GCA_903890595.1 uncultured Holophagaceae bacterium
CAGATCCACCCTCTTCCTTCTCACGACCCTCGGGTTTGCCGTTGTGGCACAGGCGCAGACCGGGACGACCTCAGGGTCCGTCAAGGGCGTTGTGAAGTCCCGGAAGGGGGGCCCTGTGGCCAGTGCCACGGTGATGATCCGCAACAGCGAGACCGGGCTCTCCCGGACCGTGCGGACGGATCCCCAGGGGGAATACCGGCTCCCCTTTCTGCCGGTGGGCACCTACGAGCTGACGGCCACGGCCCCTGGCCTGAAGACCATGAAGGACAACGGGGTGGTGGTGAGCCTGGGCCAGACCTCCACCCAGAACTTCACGCTGGACTCGGCAACCGCTGAGGCCGTTGTCGAAGTGGTGGGCAACACCGATTCGGTGGATGTGGCCCAGATCAACACCATGACCGCCATCTCCGAGAAGTTGATCGATGCGATCCCCGTCAACGGGCGCAACTTCACGGACCTCGTCCAGCTGACGCCGGGTGCCGCCGTGGGTGCCACCAGCTACTACACCACCGTTGAGGGTGCCCGAGGCATTCAAAACAACCTCCAGATCGACGGTGCGAGCTTCAACTCAAAGTTCAACAGCGAGCAGCGCGGCGGGACCCGCATCCCGTTCTCCTTCGGTCAGGACTCGATCAAAGAGCTCCAGGTCATCACCAACTCCTTCGATGTGCAGTTTGGCGATGCCGTGGGCGCCGTCATCAACGCCGTCACCAAGAGCGGGACCAACGAGCCCGGTGGCATGGCCTTCTTCCTCTACCGCCCCAAGGCCCTAGTGGCCAGCGTGAAGGAGGTTCCCTACGACCCGAAGGGGATCGTGAACGACCCGGTGGTCCGGACCCGGAACTTCCAGTCCTCCCAGGTTGGCTTCAACTACGGCGGGCCCATCCTCAAGGATCGGCTGCACTACTTCATCAATGTGGAGGCCTCCCGCCGGGGTGAGGACAGCGTCCCTGCCTTCAGCTTCAATAACACCTCCGGGAACACCGCTACGGACTTCAGCCGCTTCTTCGGTTCCGGTGGGATGGGCGCCCTGCTCGTGACCCTGCCAGGGCGCACCCTGGCCCAGGAAAATGGCCGCGCCTGGACCGATCGCCAGTCCAACTTCGTGGTCATGGGCCGCCTGGACTGGACCATCAACACCAACCACCGGGCCACCCTGCGCCTCAACTCCCAGTCCTATGAGGGGCTCAACGACATCTACCCGGGCAGCCGCCGGAACGACACCGCAGAGTCCGGCAACTCGACCATGAACTTCTCCAGCCTCTCGACGGTGCTGGAGGTCAACTCCATCCTCCGCTCTGACCTGCTCAATGAGTTCCGGTTCCAGCACTCCACCGAAAAGCGGCCAACCACCCCCAACACCACGACCAGCTCCCCCGCGCGCATTGCCAACAGCGGGAGCGGCTACTACATCAACGCCGGCCAGTACTACATCGATCCCCGGACCACCACCGAGCGCACCATCCAGCTGCAGGACAACCTCACCTTCATGACCGGCGACTGGGTCTTCAAGGGTGGGATGGACCTTCAGTTCATCAACATGAAGAACCGCTTCCTGCCCAGTGCCCAGGGCAACTGGACCTTCTCCAGCTATGACGCCGCCAACCAGTGGTTCGCCGGGACCCTCGCGGGAACGGGCGTCTCCTACACCCAGGGCTTCTCGCCCCTGGACGGCATGAGCGCCTTCGAGGAGAACTACTTCGCCGGCTATCTGCAGGGCCAGTACGGCGGCCTGCTCGACAAGCGCCTGCTCCTCAGCTTTGGCCTGCGCTACACCATGGAAAAGTGGAGCGGGAACCCCAATCCCAACCCCAAGCTCCAGGGCCTCGACCGGGCCCCGAATGACAGCTCCATGGACCCCAGGCTGGCCTTCAGCCTGGACCTCTTTGGCACTGGCAAGACGGTCCTCCGCGGTGGCTATGGCTGGTTCAGCATGAGCAATCCCGGCCAGACGGTCTCCGGGGCCATCATGAACAACGGCCTGAACCTGCTCTCCTACTACGTCTCCTCAGGGACCGCTTCGAACCTGCCCCTCTTTGCCCCCGGTGGCGTGCTCTCGGCCTCCTCCCGCTGGAGCGGCGCACTGTCGGCCGCAGGCTCCCTGAGCCCCGTCTCCAATGCCCTACTGGGCTCGCTGCCCCAGGACTCCGTGACGGTCACGATCATCGACCCCGACGCCAAAATGGCCCAGGCCCGGGCCCTCTCGCTCGGCCTCGAGCATGACTTTGGGAATGGCTATACGGCGGCCCTCCGTGGGACCTACAAGAAGTTCTACAACCTGCAGTACGCCGTGAACATCAACTTGGCCCAGTATGCGGAGGGTAGCCTCACCAGCCTGGATCCGCACATCTACAACGATGGCTATGCCACCACCTGGAACCACTTCTCCAACGCTACGGCCAACCGTCCCTACCGGGCCACCGTCCGCACCCGGGCCCTGGACCTGACCGGCTTCGGCGACGTGATCCTCTCCAAGTACGACGGCGAGGGCCGCTACAAGAGCCTGGTCCTGGAGGGCGCCAAGCGCTCCCGGGATGGCTGGGGCTTCAAGGGCAGCCTCACCTTCTCCAAGGCCGAGGACAACAACTCCAATGAGCGGGCCACCCTCACCTCGGCCACGGCCCTCACGGAGAACCCTGCAGACCCCCTCGGTTCCTATGCGCTGAGCGACAACGACCACAAGTTCCGGGCTGTTCTGGCCTGGTATGTCCCCGTCAAGTTCGGCATCCAGGTCTCGGGCATCACGACCTTCACCACGGGCCGCCCCTTTAACGCCGTCTACTACAACGACCAGAACGGGGATGGCAAGTACATCGACTCCGCCTTCGGCCGGAACGCCAACCGGCAACCCAATGAGAAGACCTTCGACCTGCGCTTCTCCAGGACCTTCAGGCCCTCTTCCAGGCTCTCCCTGGAGGCCATCGTGGATGTCTTCAACCTCTTCAACTGGGCCAACCAGTACACCTCCCAGTACAACTACGCCACCACGGCTGGGTCTGCCCCGGACACCTACACCGCCGCCTTCGGCAAGATCGACCGTCCGGATAACCGGACCCGTGAGGTCCAGTTCACCCTCAAGGCCCGGTTCTGAGTCCGTCATGAATTCGATTCATCCATCTAGCCATAGCGATTTAGGAGGACCCATGTTCACCCGGATGATGCGCCTAGGAACCGGCCCGGTTCTTCTGGCCCTAGGAATGGGGCTCGGCGGCGGCTTGCTGACCCTGCAGACAGGCTGCATGTCGAACGCCAACGACTACAAGAATCCAGCACCGAGCATCACCCAGTTCACAACGGGTACCATGGCCGCCGGATCCTTCACGCCCACGCCGGCAGGAGGCACCCTGGCCATTGCCAGGGGCGGTACCGCTTGGTTTAGGGCCTACTTCGCGGTCACCGGAGGCGTCGGCGTGGTGATGCCTGGGGCCATTCCCATCGAGAGCAACGTTCCTTTCCAGGTCTCGAACATCACCACGACCACTACCTACCTGCTCACCGTCTCCAGCGGGAACGGCCAGCAGACCTCGTTCCCGGTATCAGTGGTGGTTCTCCCTCCACCTACCTTGCTGCACTTCGGAGCTGAGACAGCCACGTACTACAAGGACGTCCCCATCACCACCAATGCCGGCACCGTAGCGGGTGGTGGTACCTACACCTACACCGTCTCGCCCTCCCTGCCTGCTGGACTCAACCTGTCTGCGGCTACCGGCGCCATCACCGGGACCCCCCAGGCCATCACGCCCGCCGCCACCTACACGGTGACCGCTCGGGATGCCGTGGGCCAGAGCACCACCTGTGCCCTTCAGGTCACGGTGGCCGATACGCCCCTCAGCCTGACCCTCAGCCCCGGTTCCATCGCGCCTGGCGGCACGGCCATCCTGGGTTGGAATGCGGCAGCGGTGACCGGTGTCTTCAGTCAGGTGATCATCACGGCCAGTCCCGCAGACGCCACGCTGCCTGTGACGTTCGGGCTGTCTGGCACAGCCAACGTCAGCCCCAGCGTCACGACGACCTACACCCTCAATGCCACCCCAGCAAATGGTGGGGCTGATCTTCGACGTACCCTCGGCCTCACGGTGGGCAGCGCCCCCGTGACCCTCACGGCCCTCAACGCCTCCCCTTCGCTGACCACCTATGGCGGCACCAGTGATCTCACCTGGTCTTTCACGGGCCAACCCCTCAGCCTGACCCTGGATGGGGCCAGCGTGCTTGGTCTGACGGGCACGACCGTCCACCCGGCCCGTCGCCAGTCATTTGTTCTGACCGGTTCTAACCTCCTGAATTCTGCCCCCAGCACCCTCAGCGCCACCGTGGCGGCCCGGGGACTGGATAACTGGGTGGGCTCGGCTGCTGCGGGCGGTTGGCTCGATGCCACCGGTGTTGCGGCCAAGGTGGCCCTCAACTCGGCCGCCATCTCCAGCACCACCGCCGGCAGCATGAACCTCAGCCTGGATCCCGAGGGCAACCTCTACGTGGCTGATGCGCTCAACCATGTGGTCCGCAAGGTCACAGCGGCGGGGGTCGTCTCCACCTTGGCCGGCAAGCCCGGCGTCTCCTTCGTGTCCGCCACCGCCGATGGCACGGGCAGCGGCAACGGCAGTGCGGCCCGCTTCAACCGCCCCGGGCATCTGCTCTACCTCGACGCCAACACCCTGTATGTCGCGGACTATGGGACCCACAGCCTGCGCCTGCTGACCAAGCAGCCGGATGGTACCTGGACGGTCTCTGTGGCCGCTGGAACCCCCGGCACCTTCGGGAATGCGGTCACCCAGAACCTGGATAACCCCTTGGCCGTCGCCGCCTACAACGGCAAGCTCTACATTGCCGACAGCTATACCTCGTCGGTGCGGGTCTATGATCCCGCTGCCGTCGGCAACAAACTCTCCACCCTGGCCGGGGGTGGCACGGGCCAGCAGTACGGCCTGGCGGATGGAACTGGCACCGTAGCCAGATTCCGCACCCTCTCCAGCCTGGCCATAGATCCAGCCACGGGCGACATCTACGTGGCGGACCGTGAGAACCACGCCATTCGCAAGGTGACACAGGCCGGGGTGGTCACCACCCTCGCCGGTGCCTATCCCACGGCCGCAGCTGGCAACGTGGACGGCAGCGGCACGACGGCCCGCTTCAGTCGCCCCACCGGCATCGTTCGGGCCCCGGACGGCACCCTGTTCGTGACCGACAACAACAACCACACGGTCCGTCGCCTGACCTACAACTCCGGCACCTCGGCCTGGGATGTCACCACCATCGCCGGCTCCGGCACCGCCGGCTTTGCGGAAGGGACAGGCGCTGGCATCCGCTTCTTTGGACCGGAAGGCCTGGCCCTGGATGCTGCGGGCGTCCTCTACGTGGCAGATGCCAGTAACTACGTGATCCGCAAGCTGACCCCCTCTGGGTCGCCCGCGGTCTATGCCAGCAGTCCCTTCGTGGGAACGAGGCAGAACGGTCTGGTCAATGCCACGGGGGCCCAGGCCCGCTTCTCCGTTCCCAACGGCGTGGTCTTCGACAGTAACGATGTGGCCTATGTGGCTGACGAAGGCAACAAGGTCATCCGCAAGGTGGCCCGGGATGGCTCTGTTACCACCTGGGGCAGCGGGGTCACCCTGACGGCTCCTTATGCCTTGACCGTCGACGATGCCCAGAACGTCTATGTCCTCGACCGACTCGCCGCAGGCATTGCCGTGGTGAAGATCAACGCCGCGGGTGCCATGTCCACGGTGACCCTCACAGGCGTCACCTTCGCGAACAGCAACCCCCGCGGGATCGCCGTCACCGCAGACGGCACCGGCCTCTTCCTGGCCGACGGCAACAACCTGCGGAAGTTCAACCTGGCCACCGGCGCCCAGGCCTCCACCATCACCACTGGCCTCTCCAGCGTGAACGGCCTTGCCACCGCCGCTGACGGCGTCTACTGGGTCGAGTTTGGCTCCCACACCGTAAAGAAGGCTGGGTTGGACCTAACCCTGCCCGTGGTTATTGCGGGGACTTCGAGCTCCAAGGGCTTCCTGGATGGGGCCGGCACCTCTGTCGCCCGGTTCAACCAGCCGGTGGGGTTGGCGCTTGCTAAGGATGCCAGCGGCAATGCGATTCGGATCTATGTGGTGGACCAGGGGAACCACGCCCTGCGCCTCATTGACCGTACGGCAGGGGATACGGTCAGCACCCTGGCTGGCATGATTGATACCTCCCTCGGCACGGGATTGCCAGGCCTCCTCGCCGCACAGCCCGGAACCCTTTCCGCCACGGGTACAGCCGGCCTCTACTTCCCCAAGGGCATTGGCATTAACTCCCTGGGCGACCTCCTGGTCAGCACCAGCGACGCTCTCCTGCAGGTGACCGCTCCCTAGGTTCCCATCCCCACTGTCTGCAAAGCCTCCGGATGCCTGTGCTCCGGGGGCTTGGCTCACTTCTGGGCTGAATATCCTCCTTGGAGCTCGCTGGCCGATTTTTCCGCAGGGCGTAGTCTTGCCAGAAAAAATCTAGACCGATTTTCATATATATATAAGCGTATATCTTAGTGCTCCCAATATCTGACAGACTCCAAATTGATTTGTTCACCTGGGGGTCGGCATGCGCTATTTCCGCAGCTTCTCTTTAGCCATGATGGCGGCGCTGGCATTGTTAATTGGCTGCGGGGGCGGCGGTGGGGGTAGCACACCCGCTCCTGCTGTGGCGCCCAGCATCAGCACCCAGCCCGCTGCGCTGACAGTCACAGCGGGCGCCCCGGCGTCCTTCAGCGTGGTGGCGGCGGGCACGGCGCCTCTGGCCTACCAGTGGCGGAAGGATGGCACCAGCCTCTCGGGCGCCACGGCGGCCACCCTCAGCATCGCCAGC
>CAITBU010000435.1 GCA_903890595.1 uncultured Holophagaceae bacterium
CAGATCCTGTCCGGGCCTTCCGGTGTGGCTGTCACCGGCGGCGCCCCCATGATCTCGGATGTGGTGAGCTACTGGCCCGCCCTCATCCCCCAGGACTGCGCCCTGCCACTGGTCCGCGTCCTGGAGGAGCGGGGCAGCGGCAAGCTGGAGCTGGTGGCCGAAGCCGGTCCCATGGCCTGGCCCGTCACCAAGGGCACACCGGAGGTGGGTCCCGCCACCTCAGGCGCCCCGGCCCTGCCCATCCCGGCCGGCGCTGCGATGGTGCGGGTGCCCCTCATGCGCATTGCCCACGCCCGCAGCGGCGACAAGGGCGACACCGCCAACATCGGCCTCATCGGCCGCTCACCCGAGTGCTACGCCTGGCTCCGGGACAACATCTCGGCGGCCCAGGTGAAGGCGTGGTTCGCCGGCACCTGCCTCGGCCACGTGGAGCGCCACGAGGTGGCCAACCTCTGGGCCCTGAACTTCCTCCTGGAGGAAACCCTGGGCGGCGGCGGCACCATGAGCCTCTTCATTGATGCCCAGGGCAAGACCCTCTCCCAGGCCCTGCTGCGGTGTGTGGTAGAGGTCCCCGTGGCCCTCTTCGCCACCATCTCCACCGAGTGCGCACCCTGCCCCGGCGAGCTGATCCCGGAGGGGGCGGCGCAATGACGACCCTGGCGGCCTTTCCCCTGCAGGGGGTGATCTTCGAAGGCGAGCGCCTGCGAGGGGAGACCCTGCGCCATGGGATAGGGCGCCTGGTTCTGGCTCGGCCCGCCCTGCGCAACGCCTTCGATGCCCTCATGATCGAGGAACTCATCCAGTGCCTGGCGACTTTCCGGGCCCTCAGCCCCGAGGCCCTGCGGGTGCTGGTGCTGGAGGGCGAGGGCTCGGTCTTCTGCGCCGGCGCTGACTTGGGCTACATGCGGGTCATGGCCCAGGCTGGACCTGCGTCCAACACGGCGGATGCCCTGGCCCTGGCCACCCTCTTCCGTTCCCTGGCGGCCTTTCCCGCACCGGTGGTCTGCGTGGCCCAGGGTGCGGCCCTGGGCGGAGGCTTCGGCCTCGCCGCCTGCTCTGACATCGTCCTGGCGGATGCAGCTGCGAAGTTCGCCACCACGGAGGTGCGCCTCGGCATCGTCCCCGGTGTCATCAGCCCCTTCGTGCTGCGCAAGGTGGGCCTGGCCCACGCCGCACCCCTCATGCTCAGCGGCCGGCGCATCGCCGCCGAGGAGGCCCGGACCATCGGTCTGGTCCAGCGCGTGGTGCCGACGGTCGAGGACCTGGATGCCTGCCTCAGCGAGGTGTTGCTGGACCTGCTGCAGGCGGGTCCCCATGCCGCCCGGGGCACCAAGGCCCTCCTCCTCCGCGCTCAGCCCCTGCCGGACGCCGAGTGGACCGAGTTCACCGTGCAGGCCATCGTCCAGGCCCGCGCCTCCGAAGAGGGCCAGGCGGGCCTGGGGGCCTTCCTGGCGAAGCAGCCGGTGCCTTGGCTGGCCGGTCTCCCCACCTCTGAAGGAAAACTGTGATGACGGGTCGACTGCTCATTGCCAACCGGGGCGAGATCGCCCGCCGGGTCCTGCGGGCCGGACGGGAGCGGGGTCTGGCCGTGGCCATCATCAGCACGCCCGAGGACCGGGATGCCTGCATCCGCAAGGAAGCCGACGCGGTGCTGGAAGTATCGAGCTTCCTGGCGGGCGCTGAGATCGTTGCCGCTGCCCGTGAATGGGGCGCCACCCTGGTCCATCCGGGTTACGGGTTCCTCTCCGAGAACGCCGAGTTCGCCGAGGCTGTGGAAGCCGCCGGCATCGCCTTCGTGGGGCCTCGCCCTGAGACCATGCGCGCCCTGGGCGGCAAGGAGTCCGCCAAGCGGCTGGCCCAGGGCTGTGGCGTGCCCACCCTGCCGGCCCTGCTCTCCCACGAGCTGGCTGCTGTGGACCCCTCAGCCTGGGGACCAGAGCTCGAAGCCCGTGGCCTAAAGGCGCCCTTCCTGGTGAAGGCCAGTGGCGGCGGTGGCGGGCGCGGCATGCGGGTGGTCCAGGAACTGGCCGCCCTGCCCGAAGCCATCCGACAGGCCGCCAGCGAGGCCCTGGCGGGCTTCGGGGACGCCACCGTCTTCGTGGAGCGTTACCTGGCGGCGCCCCGGCACATCGAGGTGCAGGTCTTTGGCGACGGCGAGGGCGGCGGCGTCTTCCTCGGCGAGCGCGAGTGCAGCCTCCAGCGGCGGCACCAGAAGGTGGTGGAGGAAGCCCCCAGTGCGGTGGTGGACCCCGCCCTCCGCGAGGCCCTGGGCCAGGCCGCCATGGCCCTGGTGCGCGCGACCCGGTACCGCGGCGCTGGCACCGTCGAGTTCCTCATGGACGCCGACGCGCAGTTCCACTTCCTGGAGGTGAACACCCGCCTGCAGGTGGAGCACCCCGTCACCGAGGCCGTCTACGGCGTGGACCTGGTGCAGGCTCAGCTGGACCTGGCCGAGGGGCGCTGGCCCAAGGCCCTGGGCGATCCCACCACCTTCCGGGTGCCCGAGCCTCAGGGCGTGGCCCTGGAGGCCCGCATCCTGGCAGAGGATCCGCGCCGCGGCTTCCTGCCCACCCCCGGCACCCTCCTCCTCTACCGGGAACCCACCGGCCAGGGCGTGCGCGTGGACTCCGGCGTCATCGAGGGTGGCCGCGTCAACGACCGCTTCGACTCCATGATCGCCAAGCTCATCGTCTGGGGTCCCGACCGCCAGGAGGCCGTATCCCGCCTGCAGCAGGCGCTCTCGGAGTTCGTGATCCTGGGCTGCGCCACCAACCTGCCCTTCCTGCTGGCTCTCAGCCGGCACCCGGACTTCCTCCACGGCCGCGTCTCCACGGACTGGATCGCCGCCAACCTGACGGCGCTCAATGCCCCACTCCTGCCCGATCCGCTGCTCCACCTGGTGGAGGGCGTGGCCTTCCAGTCCCTGCTGAGTGAAGTCCTGCAGGGCCTCGGCGCACCCATCTCGCCGGTGGCGGCCCGCTTTGCGGCCCAGTCCCACCCGGAGCTGAAGGTGGGCAGCCGGGACGAGAAGCCCTTCCTGCGCATCGAGCACGCCGACCGGGCCGGGCGCTTCAGCCTGCGCTGGGCGGGCCCGGAGACCACCTTCCACGCGCTGCGCAAGGGCCACCACCTGGCGCTGCACATCCAGGGCGAGAGCCTGCTGGTGGAGGATCCACTGTCCCTGCCACCCGTGGCCAAGGGCAGCACCGCCGCCGGTGTCCTCTGCGCCCCCATGGCCGGCAAGGTCCTGGAGTGTCGCGTGGCCCTGGGTGATGTGGTGGAGGAAGGCCAGGTGCTCTTCATCCTGGAGTCCATGAAGATGCAGATGGAGATCTGCGCCCCCGCCGCCGGCAAAGTGGCC
>CAITBU010000436.1 GCA_903890595.1 uncultured Holophagaceae bacterium
GTCCACCTGGGTGCCCACGGGCCGCACCTCCACGATGGGGTCCACCAGCCCCGTGGGGCGCACCACCTGCTCCACGAAGGCGCCGCCGCACTGGCGCAGCTCATAGTCCCCGGGCGTGGCTGAGACGTAGACGACCTGTTTGACCCGGCTCTCAAACTCTTCGAACTTGAGCGGGCGGTTATCAAGGGCTGATGGGAGGCGGAAGCCGTAGTCCACCAGGGTGGTCTTGCGGGCCCGGTCGCCGTTGTACATGCCGTGCAGCTGCCCCGTGGCCACGTGGCTCTCGTCCATGAAGACAATGAAGTCCTCGGGGAAGTAGTCCAGCAGCGTGTGCGGGGGCTGGCCCGGCTGGCGGCCGTCCAGGAAGCGGCTGTAGTTCTCGATGCCGCTGCAGTGGCCCATCTCCTTCATCATCTCCACGTCGTAGATCACGCGCTGGTGGAGGCGCTGGAGCTCGACGATCTTGCCCTCCGCCCGAAAGGCCTCTTCGCGGGCCTCGAGCTCGGCCTTGATCTCCCGGATGGCGCTCTTCAGCTTGTCCTCGGGGGTCACGTAGTGGGTCTTGGGCCAGATGGTCAGCTCCTCCAGCTTCTCCAGCACCACGCCCCGCAGGGGATCGATCTTGGAGAGCCGCTCCACCTCGTCGCCCCACAGCTCGATGCGGTAGCCCACGTCCTCGTAGGCGGGGTAGACCTCCACCACGTCCCCCCGCACCCGGAAGTTGCCCGGCTCGAAGGCGATGTGGTTGCGCTGGTACTGGATGGCCACCAGGTCCCGCAGCAGCATGGCCCGGTCGATGGTCTGGCCGGGGCGCAGAGTCACCGAGAGGTTCATGTAGGAGGAGGGATCGCCCAGGCCGTAGATGCAGCTGACGGAGGCGATGACGATGGTGTCCCGGCGCTCCAGCAGGCAGCGGGTGGCGTTGAGGCGCAGCTTCTCCAGCTCCTCGTTGATCTTGGCGTCCTTGTCGATGAACAGGTCCCGCTCCGGGACATAGGCCTCGGGCTGGTAGTAGTCGTAGTAGCTGACGAAGTACTCCACCGCATTCTTGGGGAAGAACTGCTTGAACTCACTGAACAGCTGGGCCGCCAGCGTCTTGTTGGGCGCGAAGATGAGCGCCGGCCGGCCCGCCCGGGCGATGGTGCTGGCCATGGTGTAGGTCTTGCCGGACCCCGTCACCCCCAGCAGGGTCTGGCAGGCATCCCCCCGCCGCAGCCCCTCCACCAGCTGCGCAATGGCCTCCGGCTGGTCACCGGCCGGCTCGTAGGGCGCATGCAGTTCAAACGGGATCGCTTTAGCCATGAGTCAAAATCAAACCACGAAGCCGGGCTCCGCGGTGAACACGCTGCTACACCTTGCGGAGGATCAAGCACCCATTGGTGCCGCCGAACCCGAAGCCGTTGTTCATGGCGTACTCGGAGTCGAAGGTGCCGGCCACGTTGGCGGTGACATCCAGATTGCACTCGGGGTCCTGGCTGTCCACGTTGATGGTGGGGGGGATCTTCCCGGTCTTCACGGCCAGGGCCGCCACGATGGTCTCCAGGCCGCCGGCGGCGCCCAGCAGGTGCCCATGCATGGACTTGCTGCTGCTGACCTTGATCTTCTCGGCGTGGTCGCCAAAGACCTTACGGATGGCCATGCACTCCAGCTTGTCGCCCACGGGGGTGCTGGTGCCGTGCATGTTGACGTAGCCCACCTGCTCAGGGGCGATGTCCGCATCCTTCAGGGCCGCGCGCATGACGCGCTGACCACCCTCGCCCTCGGGGGCCGGGGTGGTGATGTGGTTGGCGTCCCCGCTCATGCCATAGCCGGCAACTTCGGCGTAGATCTTCGCGCCGCGGGCCACGGCCAGCTCGTACTCCTCGAGGATGACGATGCCGGCACCCTCGCTCATGACGAAGCCATCCCGGCCCACGTCGAAGGGACGGGAGGCCCGCTCGGGCTCGTCGTTGCGGGTGCTGAGGGCGCGCATGGCCGCAAAGCCGCCCACGCCCAGCTCATTCACCACGGAGTCACTGCCACCGGCCATCATGCGATCCGCATAGCCGAAGGCGATGAGCCGGGCCGCATCGCCGATGGCGTGGGCGCCCGTGGCACAAGCCGTGGCCACAGCGCTGTTAGGACCCTGCAGGCCGTACTTGATGCTGGCCTGGCCGCTGGCCAGGTTCACAATCAGGCTGGGGATGAAGAAGGGGCTGGTACGGCGGGGGCCACGGTAGCCCCGGGCCTCATCCCAGATGGTGCTGAGGCCGCCGATGCCGCTGCCGATGTAGGTCCCGAAGGCCTCCCGCTCAGCCTTGGTGAGTTCGATCTTGTCGAAGCCCGCATCCACCCAGGCTTCAGCCGCCGCGCCCAGGGCGTAGTGGATGAAGATATCCATCTTCTTCTGCTCTTTCTTGTCGATGAACAGGTCCGGGTTGAAGCCCTTGACCTGCCCCGCGATCTTGCAGGTGAAGTCGGTGGTGTCGAAGCGGTCGATGAGCCCGATGCCGCTCTTCCCGGCAAGCAGGTTATCCCAGGTCTCAGGAACGGTCAGCCCGCAGGGGTTAACCGTACCCATTCCTGTAATCACGACACGGCGGCGCTGGACGGTCCTGGTCATGGCCTCACCTCCTGGGGTCGAAATGCGAACGTGCCGCAGGGCCATGGGGGGCTCTGCGGCACGTCATGCTCGCGATGGCTTAACCCTTCGCGTGCTTCTCGATGTAGGCGATGGCGTCGCCCACAGTGCGAATCTTCTCCTGCTCGCTCTCAGGGATCTCGAGGCTGAAGGCCTCCTCGATCGCCATGATGATCTCGACGGTGTCGAGGCTGTCAGCGCCAAGGTCGTCCACGAAGTGGCTGGACTCGGAGATGGAATCTTCGGGCTTGGCCAACTGCTCGGCGATGATGGCAATAACCTTCTTGCGTGCTTCGGCCATGATGGTTCCTCCAAACGAACCTGGAAACCGTAACACACCCCACGGGCAAAATCCAAACCCCGAGTAAAGGTCGCCGCCCTGCCCCGGTGTCAGAATGGCAGTGGGGCAATCCTTGCTCCGGAGAAAAGGCCCATGCCCCGTCCCCGCACACTGGAAGAACCCGAGGAGGGCTGGCCCCTGGGCTGGGGTGCGGGCCTGGTGGAGTTCCGGACCTTCCTCGTGGTGGAGCGCGGGCTCTCTGCCAACACAGCTGCCGGCTACCTGTCGGATCTGGCCCACCTGGCGGCCTGGGCGGTGGCCCGGGACCTGCCCTCGGTGACCCTCACCCGGGACCACCTCTCGGCCTTTCTGGCCTGGCAGCAGTCCCAGGGCAAGGCCCCCCGCAGCCTGGCTCGCATGAGCTCCAGCCTGCGGGCCTTCCTCACTTTCCTGCGCATGGAGGGCGGCGAGGGCGCTGGCCCCGAGGCCGTGGTGAAGGCGCCGCGGCCCCCGCGCATCCTGCCCCGCACCCTGGGCGAGAGCCAGGTGGAGGCCCTGCTCGCCGCCCCGGACACCGCCACGCCACTGGGTGTGCGGGACCGGGCTTGGATCGAGCTCCTCTATGCCTCGGGCCTGCGGGTCTCAGAGCTGGCGGGCCTGCCGGCCCTGGCCATCTTCCTGGACGAGGGCTTCCTGAAGGTCGCGGGCAAGGGCCGCAAGGAGCGCCTGGTGCCCTTCGGCGCCAGCGCCGAGGTCTGGCTGCGAGCCTGGCTGGTCCTGCGGCCGGGCTTCCACCCCAAAAGCGCCGAGCTGTTCGTGGGTCAGCGGGGCGAGGGCCTCACCCGCCAGCACCTGTGGCGGCTCCTCAAGGGCTATGCCCGCCAGGCGGGCCTCCGCGCCGAGGCCGTGAGCCCCCACGTCCTGCGCCACGCCTTCGCCACGCACCTGCTGGACCACGGCGCCGACCTGCGGGCCGTGCAAGCCATGCTGGGCCACGCCGACATCAGCACCACCCAGATCTATACCCACGTCCACCAGACCCGCCTCCGCGCCCTCTACGACCAGCTACACCCGCGGTCTGGTGGCGGTTAGAGGTCCGTATTTACCTTAGGCCCCGAAATAAGCAGCCCGTCGCCTGGGTCGCTTCAAACTGAAGAATTGAACGCGGAGGACAGCCGAGGAGCAGAGGAAAGCGGAGAAGAGCCTCATCTGCCGCACCCATGCAGGGAGGACGGCGCCCATCTGCGTCATCTGCGAAATCTGCGGTTCCTCATTTGACCCGTAACGGTTGAACCAGCCTTCCTTCGTGGTCTTCGTGGTCTTCGTGGTTCAAATCTTTTTCATCCAACCGAATCCACCCCCGCAACTGCCCGGTGGACCGGTGCGGCGGTAATGGGGGATGATGGGCCAGGAGCTTGACCCCATGGCGATTACGAAAACCCCCCGCAAGAAGTCCCTGGCCACCCCCAGCGTGGATGAGGTCGTCCCCGCACCGGCGGGCGAGGCCGTCCCTGCCAAGGCCCCCCGCAAGGCCGCCGCCCCAAAGGCCGAGGCGGCCCCCAAGAAGACCCCTCGCAGCAAGGTGAAGGCCGAGGCTCCGGCAGTGCCGGCCGCCCCCGAGGCCCCCGCTGTGGAGGCCGCGCCGGCCCCCGAGCTGCCGCCCGCGCCCCGTCGCGAGGTGCCCCTCGTCACCCTGCCCTCCATCGCCTCGGCCGTCATCGCCGCCATCCAGGAGGGTCGCCCCCTGGAGTTCATCTTCGCCGACGCCGATGCCAATGCGCCCCGCACCTTCGAGCCCCGCCACTTGACCTTCGACGCCCTCAGCCAGGCCTGGTACGTCTGGGGCTGGGACCGCCGCTACAACGCCGAGCGCCACCACCGCCTGGACCTGCTGGCCGAGGCCAACGATGTGGAGGGGGTGGGCCGTGCGGCCCAGGGGCCCTACCCCGAAGGCACCCCGGCCAACCTGATCGGCGGCTGGCTGGGCGGTGAGCCCATCCCCGTGAAGGCCACCCTCATGAAGCAGTGGGTCTTCGCTGTGCGCCAGGCCCCCCCGGCCTTCCCCGGCTTCACCATGGAAGACCAGACCGATGGCCAGGCCCTTGTGTCCTTCTCAGCCACGGACCTGCGGGCCATCGCCCGCTGGGTCATGCAGTTTGGGGACGGCATCCAGGTGCTGGAGCCCGCCCGCCTGGTGGATCGCATCAAGCAGGTCGGCGCCGTCTGGGCCGGCCGCGAGCGCGCCGCCACCCCGGAGCCCCGTCGCCAGGATGGCCGGTCCTCCCGCGGGGGCCGCTCCGACCGGGAGCCCCGAGCTGACCGCGAGCCCCGTCCTGACCGCGAGCCGCGCCCCGAGCGTGAGGCCCGTCCCGAGCGCGAGCCCCGTCCCGAGCGCGAGCCCCGTCCTGAGCGCGAGGCCCGTCCTGAGCGCGAGGCCCGCCCCGAGCGCGAAGCCCGCCCTGAGCGTGAGCACCGCCCCGAGCGCGACCGGGACGAAGCCCCCAAGGCCAAGCCCGGCAAGGTGGAAGTCATTCGCTTCGACCGGCTCTGAGTAGCTGGCGAGAACGA
>CAITBU010000437.1 GCA_903890595.1 uncultured Holophagaceae bacterium
GGCAGTCCCCCAGAATACCCCGCAACCCTGGCATCGCACCGGAAGCAGTACCCATGGACAAGACAGAAAGAGAAAAGATTCACCACGAAGACACGAAGACACGAAGAAAGAAAAAGGCTTTTGTTACCTGCACTTCTTCGTGTCTTCGTGTCTTCGTGGTTAGAAGTTGTTCTTGTTCTTTCAGCCTTCAGAGGATTTCCACCCAGCCCCACTGGCGGCCGGTGGTGTCGCCGCTGCGGTAGGAGTAGAGCAGGTCGGGGCGGCAGACGGTGCAGAGGGGCACGCTGCCGTCTTGCTCGGGGTCCAGGCCCAGGTGCAGGGCCTGGGCGCGCAGGAAGCCGTGCAGGTCCAGGTGGGGCCTGCCACTGGGGCCAGGGGCCTGCAGGTCCTCCCGCCAGGCGGGGTCCAGGCGGGCGGCTTCGATGACCTCGGGGCCTACCTCAAAGTGGCAGGCGAGGATGGCCGGACCCAAGGCCCAGGCCAGGTCGCCGGGGCGACCCCCGAGGGCCTGGAAGCGCGCCACGCCTCGGCGCAGGATGCCGCCGCCGGGGTCCGCATCGCCGTGGCCCGTGGCGCCTCGCCAGCCCGCATGGAGGGCGGCGACCCAGGGCCTCCCGTCGGCCAGCGGCCCCGCCAGCAGGATGGGCACGCAGTCCGCCACCCGCACACCGATGGGAATCCCGGGCCTGGTGGTCCAGATCCCATCCGCCGCCACCACGGCCTCGCCCGCTTCCACCACGCCGCAGCGGTGCACCTGGTCCAGGCGCCGGGGGGGCAGGGTCTCGGGGGCGTCCAGGCGGGTGGAGAAGCCCCAGCGCAGGGGGAAGGGCGGGGGGGTGCCAGGGGTCAGCACAGGGACCTCAGGTCCGCCCAGCGCGCCGAGCCTCGAGCCACTGCTTGATTCGGGCGGCATCGCCCAGGCGGGAGTATTTGCCCCAGGAGTCCAGCAGCACGACGAGCACCGTGCGGTTCGCCATCTGCACCTGCATGGCCAGGCAGCGGCCCGCCTCCTCGATGTAGCCGGTCTTGGAGAGGCCGATGGACCAGCGGGGGTTGCGCACCAGGGCATTGGTGTTGGGGAAGGCGATGGCCCGGCGGCCGGCCTGGATGCTGGCTTCGGGGCGGGTGCTGAAGTCCCGGATCTCGGGGTAGGCACAGGCGGCGTTCAGGATCAGCGCCAGGTCCCGGGCGGTGGCCACATTGTTGGCCGAGAGGCCCGTGGGGTCCTCGAAGTGGGTGCCGCTCAGGCCGAGGGTGAGGGCCTTGCGGTTCATGCCGGCGACGAAGGCCGTGAGGCCTCCGGGGAAGGTGCGGCCCAGGGCGTGGGCGGCGCGGTTCTCCGAGGCCACGAGGGCCAGCATCAGGGCTTCCTGCCGCAGCAGGTGCGTGCCTACAGGCAGGCGGGAGTGGCTGTGGCGCAGCTCGTCCTTGTCGTCGGTGGTGATGCTGATGGACTCCCGGGGATCCAGGTGGGCGTCCAGCAGCACCATGGCGGTCATCAGCTTGGTGAGGGACGCAATGGGCACCACGGCTGAGGAGTGCTTGTCCACCAGGGTCTGGCCCGTGGCCTGGTCCAGCACCAGCACCGAGGAGGACCGCAGCATCAACTTGGTCTCCCGCACCACCTTGGGCTTGGCGGACTTCGCCTTGGGCTTGGGGGCGGCAAACAGGGCGAGGGAGGCCAGGCTGAGGGCCAAAATCCGCACTCCCAGACTGAAGGTCATCCCGACTCCGTAAAAACCAGCAAATTATTGTCTTCCCCAGTCTATCGGAAAACGCCTAAGGCCAGAGCAGGGCCAGCAGGCTGAGGTCGGTGACGGCCCAGGCGCCCAGGCCCCAGTACATGCCGGCTTCGTGCTGGTGGTCGGTGCGGGTGCGCCAGTCGCTCAGCCAGGGCAGGAGCACCAGCAGCCAAGCCGCCAGACTGGGGAGCAGGAAGACGACCCGGCGACCAGCGGCCAGCAGACCGGCGGCGAAGCAGGCATGAGCCACCACCATGGCCAGGAGGGCCAGCAGCAGGCTGCGGCCGATGCCCACCTGGATCACCAGGGTGCGGTCACCCCGGCGGGAGTCCTCACCCACTTGGTAGATCTGGGTCATGGGGTACAGGGTGGCAAACAGGCAGCCGAAGCCGGCGGAAGCCAGCAGGACCGACGAGCTGAAGGGGCGCCCCGTGACCGCCCAGCCCCCCAGGGGGGTGAGCAGGCCGAAGCCCAGGCAGTTGATGAGCAGGTCCCAGCCCGCCCGGGCCTTGATGCGCGCCGGCGGCACAGAGTACAGGACGCTCATGACCACACAGGCCAGGTTGATGAGGGCGAAGGGCAGGGGCAGGAGGAAGCCCAGTCCAGTGGAAGCAGCCAGCAGCACCCAGGCGAAGGCCTCCAGGTGGGTCGGCGGCTTGGGGGGGCACTTGAGGTACCCGATGTCGCCCTCATCCTGGTCATAGGCGCTGTTGATGGCCAGGGTCCCGCCGTTGAGCAGGGCCACGAAGACCACCCAGCCCAGCAGGGCGGGGCCCAGGGGCGTGTGGGTGCCGGTGGCCAGCAAGGTGCCCAGCAGGAAGTGGCCGGTCATGATGGGCCACTCCAGCGGCCTCAGGTGCAGGAGGTAGGGCAGCAGGCGGGGGCCGACCAGGCGCTCGAAGAGGCGGCGGGCCGGGAAGCGCTCCTCGGTCATGCGGCGCCTCCGCGGCGCAGGGGCTGCACGTCGCTTGGGGGACGGCGCGGCTCCACCAGGGCCTCCATGGCCTCCAGCAGGTGCGGCACGGGGAAGTCCGTGTCCACGCACATGCCGTGGGGCAGGGCGAGGTGGATGACGTAGGAGGGGACCTCGGGTAGGCGGGTGATGCCCTTCAATAGGCGATCACCACAGGCCACGGCCACGATCAGGTCAGGCCGGTAGTCCCGCGCCTCCCGGTAGGCTTTGTGGCTGCGGTTGGTGATCCGGCCTTCCCAGCGATTCAGCAGGGAGGCCTCCAGGTAGTCGCCCACGGGGCAGAGGCCGCAGTCGTAGCAGGTCTGCAGGTCCTCGAGGATCGGGGCCTTGCACTTGGCCAGCTGGATGCAGTGGGGCAGGAGGATCAGCGCCTTCTTGGCGCGCCGGCGCTGGAAGGTGGCCCGGACCCGGCGGTTGTTGTAGGCGCAGAAGGAGTCGATCCAAGCATCTTCCAGCCCCAGGCTGCGGGCCACGGGACGCAGGGCGTTGGCCCAGAGGGCGTCCTGGCGGGAGATGGCCGAAGGCTGACGGCCGTAGGCAGGGCCTCGCAGGAGGCTGGGCCAGGTCAGGGCCAGAGCCGCCGTACCCAACAGCAGCCACCAGCCCCGACCCTCG
The DNA here is from genome assembly GCA_903890595.1 of uncultured Holophagaceae bacterium. GTDB lineage: Bacteria > Acidobacteriota > Holophagae > Holophagales > Holophagaceae > Geothrix. Next base: position 3,331 of record CAITBU010000437.1, read on the forward strand.
GGATGGAGGGCGGCGGCCAGAAAGGCGCCGCAGGCCAGGGTTAGGGGAAGGCCCCGGCGCACAGCCAGGAAGAGCTTCCCCGTGGCCTCGGCCAGCGGCAGGGCCTCAGGCCCGGTCAGAGCTGCCGTCACTTGGCGGCCCCAGCGAGGCCAACCATGCGCTTGAGATCATCATCCTTCCAGCGCAGACCACCGCCGAAGAAGACCGTACGGAGGTCCTTGTTGCCGAAGTCCTGGACGCCGGCCTGGATGTAGGCACCCTTCCAGAACTGGTAGCTGCTGGTGAAGCGGTAGCGCGGGTTGGGCTTGTCAGCCCGCTTGGTGAAGTCGTAGGCCAGCACGCCCAGGCGCAGGCGGTCGTCCAGCCCCCGGTACTCCACGCC
>CAITBU010000438.1 GCA_903890595.1 uncultured Holophagaceae bacterium
CTGCGTCCTGGTGGACGTGATGATGCCGGACCTGGATGGCCTGGAGGCCCAGCGGCGACTGGCCGCCCTCGATGACACGCCGCTGCTCTTGATGAGCGGAGCCAGTGGGGTCCACGAGGCGGTCACGGCCTTCCGCGCCGGCGCCCTCGACTTCCTCATCAAGCCCCTGGAGGCCGAGACCCTGCTGCAGGCCGTGGAGAGGGCCCTCGCCGTGAGCCGCGAGCGCCAGTCCCTCCAGGCGCGGAGCCTGGCCCTGACCCATCGGCTCGTGGCCCTAACCAACCGAGAGCACGATGTCGCGATCCGCGTGGCCAGGGGTGACCTCAATCGGGTGATTGCCAAGGATCTGCGCCTCGCCCTGCGCACGGTCAAGCTCTACCGCCAGCGGGCCATGGAGAAGCTGGAAGCCCGCAGCACCGCGGACCTCATCCGGGTGCTGCAGGAAGCGGCGCTCTGAACGGTCAGGGCTCGCGGCTGGCCGCGATGTCGATGAGCCGGGTCAGCTCCCGGATGACTTCCCGGCGGTTGCCGTCAGCTTCGTAGAGGGCTGCCACCTTCTTGCGGGCGGCGCCCACATCCCCGCAGGCCTTGCCCCGGCTGATGAGCTCCCGGCAGGCCTCGGGCATGGGCCCCCAGCTGCCGCACTCCACAAAGCGGTCGCTGAGGAAGATGAGCTTGGGGATCGCCTCGCCGCCGTTGGTGAGGAAGCGCACGAAGACCTCCGGGTGCTGCTCTCGGCTGATGTAGCGCACGGCGAGAGCCGGGGCGGCCTCCGCCAGGCGCTGCAGCACCGGCACGTGGCGCACCACGTCGCCGCACCAGTCCTCGGCGATGGCCACCACGTGGACGGGCCGGGGCAGGGCCCCCAGGAAGCCCACCACCGGGGCCTCCAGCACCAGGGCCTGGCGCAGGGCCTCCATCTTGTCCCGCAGCTCCGGCGACTCCGCCACGGCCAGCCAGGCCGAATACTCCAGGCCGGACTCGAAGACAGCCTTCCAATCAATGACAGCCAGCGTGGCAGGACGAGGCATGGGGACTCCGGGTAGGGGTAACCAAGAACTGATTACCACAAAGATGATTTGAACCACAAAGAACACAAAGGGCACAAAGAAGAACGAGTAAGCAGCCTCGGCCTTCACCGCTTCCCTCTGCTTCTCCGCCTTCCTCCGCTTACATTTCTTCTTTCCTGGTTATCGGCCAGCCTCAGCCTCAAAAGACTGGTTCTTTGGTCGGTGACAAGAGCACAAGAATGCAGATAAATACAAAAAAATGAATATTTTATCCACAGATTTCACAGATTACACAGAGAGAGAAAGTACCTTAGCCGGGGATGCACGGGGAGAACGGGGATAGGGCCTCTGGCGCATCCAGCATGGGCTCCAGTCTGGGGCGCCGCTGCCGCGCCTCATGGGGGGCGCGGCCGTGGCACCCCGGGCTGACTTCCGGCACCGCCGGAAGCCGCCTTCGGCGGGCCCATGCGGGGGGGTGGGTCGGCGCGCAATCTGTGGAATCTGTGAAATCTGTGGATCCGCTTCTGGACTTGAAAAGCTGGGATGGGTCCTCGCCCATCTGCGTCATCTGCGTCATCTGCGTCATCTGCGGTTCCGCTTCCGCTCTTGATTGGCTGGGGCTGAGCCTAGCCGATAATCGGGTCTTCTTTTCCTTTTGACCTTCGCAAACGAGGCAGGAGGAAGCCGGTGCGGGCTTGGTAGGCCTTCCAGCCGGGATGGCGGGCCATGCGGGCCTCCATCAGGACCATGCCCGGAAGGAACACCAGGCCCCACACCCAGGCCAGCACCACCCAGGGCAGCCAGTGGCGGGCCAGCAGGGCGTAGGCGGCGTAGAGCAACATCTCACCCAGGTAGTTGGGGTGGCGCATCCGGGCGAAGAGGCCGTCCGTGATGAGTCCGGGGCCCCGCGCCAGGGCCGCGTGCTTCTGGGCGTCCGCCGCCAGCATGAGGGCCAGGCCCAGGGTGTGAAGGACTATCGCCAGGGCCAGGAACCCGGGCGTGGGGGCGGTTCGGGGCCCCAGAATGGGCGTCACCACCAGCACCGGGGCGAGCCAGTAGGGCCCCAATACCCCCAGCCAGGTGAGGAGGCCGCCGGCCCAGGTGACCCGCACCTCCCAGCGGGCGTCCCGGAAGGTGGCGTGCTTGAGCAGCCAGCAGAGGCCGTAGGTGCCGTGGAGCGCCAGGTAGGTCCAGGCCTCGGCGCTCCAGTTCCCGCAGACCGCCATGAGGCCCAGCACAAAGGGGCCGGTGCCGCCCTTCTGCAGGTTGATGAGCGTAGCCAGCTTCCAGGGCCGAGGACCACCCAAGGCGTCCTGGCTGAGGGTGGTGGCGAGGGCCTGGAGGCGCCGGGCCCAGGCGGGGGCGGTGGCCGAATGTTCGGCGGATGCCTGGGGCTGGGTCTGGGCGGCCATGCTCCATGATGCCGCCGGGATGAATTTTCTGTTCATCAGGGAATGATGGGAAGAAAAACCACCCACCGCAGACGTCATGCCCCACCCCAGGGGCATGGCGTCTGCGGCGAAAGAGCACTCCCGGCCAAGGGCTGCTAGGTCTAGACTGAGAATCAGTCGCCCCAAGGAGCCTCCATGACCCTCGCCAAAGCCTATGCCGTCAGTTCCCCCACCGCCGCCTTTGCCCCCTTCCAGGTCGAGCGCCGGGCTGTGGGTGCCCATGACGTCCAGATCGAGATCGCCTTCTGTGGCATCTGCCACTCGGACATTCACCAGGTTCGCGATGAGTGGGGCGGCTCCAAGTACCCCATGGTCCCCGGCCACGAGATCGTGGGGCGGGTCACCGCTGTGGGTGCGCATGTGACGAAGTTCCAGATCGGCGATCTGGCGGGCGTGGGCTGCATGGTGGACTCCTGCCGCACCTGCCCCAGCTGCGAGCGTCAGCTGGAGCAGTTCTGCCAGAAGGGCTCAGCCTTCACCTACAACGGCACCGAGATGGACCGGAAGACGCCCACCTACGGCGGCTACTCGTCCAGTGTCGTGGTGGACGAGGCCTTCAGCCTGAAGGTGTCCCCCAAGCTCGACCTGGCTGCCGTGGCGCCGCTGCTCTGTGCGGGTATCACCACCTACTCGCCCCTGCGCCGCTTCAAGACCAAGGCGGGCGACAAGGTGGGCGTGGTGGGCCTGGGCGGGCTGGGCCACATGGCCGTCAAGCTGGCCGCCGCCATGGGTGCTGAGGTGACCATGCTGAGCACCTCCCCGAGCAAGGAAGCCGATGCCCGCAGCCTGGGCGCCCACCACTTCGGCCTGACCTCCGATCCCGCCACCTTCAAGACCTTGGCCGGCAGCTTCGACCTGATCATCGACACCATCAGCGCGCCCCACGACTACAACAAGTACCTGGGGCTGCTCCGCCTCGAGGGCGCCATGGTGCTGCTGGGCGTGCCCCCGGAGCCCACCCCCGTGGCCGCAGGCTCGCTGATCTTCGGCCACAAGGTGCTCACGGGCTCGCTCATCGGCGGCATCGCCGAGACCCAGGAGATGCTCGACTTCTGCGCCGAGCACGGCATCGTCTCGGACATCGAGCTGATCCCCGTTCAGCAGGTGGATCAGGCCTATGACCGCATGCTCAAGAACGACGTTCGCTACCGCTTCGTGCTGGACATGAAGACGCTCTAGCGCGCTCCCCTAGAGTCTGCCTTCTCCAGGGCCTCCAAGCGCTTCCTGGCCTGGTACTGGCAGGTGGTGGGATCCTCCGGGTCCTCTGGGTAGCCCCCATCCTGGGCCCAGCCTGACTGGGCCAGCACCCGCTTGAACATGGTCCGTGCCGCCTCGGTCTCACCCAGGTTCTCGGCGATGACGCCCCGGGCGAACCAGTCGATGGAGCGGATCTCATCCCACTCCGGCATGGCGTCCGTGAGTGCATCCTTGGCTGCCGTGGTCCGTCCCAGGGCGGCCAGCACACATCCGAGGGTGTGCAGGTTGCTGTAACGCCGCCGGGCTTCCACCGAGCGCTCGGCATATTCGGCGGTCTCCTGAGTGGTCTTCCCCACGCAAAACTCCAACCAGGCCAGGCTGTTGAGGTCGTTCCAGCTGGCCTTCCCCTGCCGGTTGGCGGCCTTCAGCGCTTCCAGGGCCTCCTGGGTGCGGCCAACCCTGAGCAGGAGGTGGGACTCCAGGTTGGGACGGAGCTCTGCGCCGCCGATCAGGTCCCGGGAAGCCATGGCCAGGTCCAGGGCCTCCTGATGCTTCCCCGTGTTGGTCAGCAATGAGATGTGCGGCAGCACTGCCTGGTAGTCCTTGGGGAATAGGTTCTTCAGCTCGCGCACATAGCCCTCGGCCTCCTGGGCCTTAAGGCCATCCTTGGGCCGGTTCAGCAGGCAGCTGAGGAGGGCGGCCCGCTGGAGGGGCTCACGGGCTGTCCCAAGGGCCTGGGTGACGATGTCCCGGGCGGAGGGGTTGCGCTCCCCCTGGATCACCAGCATGGCGGCAGCCAGCCTGGCTTCTGCGAGGGTGCCCTGCTTGCCCTTGGTCCACAGGAGGCCAGCCGGATGGCCCGCGAGGGGCTCCGCGCCGGAGGGCTGGATGATGAGATCCATCGCCCTGTCCAGCCAGGCGTAGGCACCCGCTAGGTTGCCGCGCTCGGCTTCCCAGAGGGCCTCCTTGCCCAGGCGGGAGGGCTGATAGCCCCAGGCCACCACACGGCAGACCCCCTCCTGGCTGGCGATGAAGAGGAAGGGGGGGAAGGGGCTCGAGCGGGGGCTCTGCACCCGGAACCCTGTGGCGGCGCTGCCTTCGATGCCGAACTCGCCGACGGAGAACACCTCATCCAGGACCTTGTTGCGCTGGTCCCCGTAGCGGGCATTCAGGTGGTGAAGGCCATCCAGGAAGCGCAGCATGCTCTCCCGGCTGGGCTGTTCTGGCCGCTGGGCCGGGCTGAGGCACTCCAGAACTTCTTGCGGTTTGAGGTCTTTGGCCAGTGATGCCTTCACCAGGGCAAGGAGAGCCCCCGTGGGGGTGCCCCTGTCCACGGGGAGGGACTCGAAGGCCTTGATGCGGGCCCCGGCCGCAGCCAGGGTCCGGTACTTGGCTGCGTTCTCTGAGCTCCCCACCACCTCCTGAGCCAGAGCCCCGGCCTCTGGATAGCGACGCAGGGTGACCAGGAGGTTGGCGGCATCCTCGAAGGCGGTCTTCCGAGCCCCTGGGTCCTGGTGAGTGCGGCGGGCGTCCTGGATGGCGACCTTGGGTCCCTTCAGGCAGGCATCCAGGGCCAGGGTCCAGGCATGCCGGTCCCTCCCCTCTAGCGACTGGGCCGAGACCCGTGCGTCCTGGAGGCGTCCCATGCGCGCCAGGGCGATGGTGAGGTGGTCCTGGGCGCCGGCATCTTTGCCCCGTGCCAGCTGCTCGCGGTAGAGGCGGGTGACCTCCTCCATGTCGCTGGAGTACCACCACTCCCCGCGCTCGTCGTGGCCCAGGAGCACGGCCAGGTCCAGCCTGGCCATGCGCAGGCTGGGGTCGAGTCCCATGGCCTTGCTCAGCTCGGCGGCGGCGCCGGTCCGGTCCCAGTCGGCCCTGAACCTGCGTCCGACCGAGTCATGCTCCAGGGTCCACCCGAGGTGGCGGTGGGCCTTCTCGTTCGTGGGCTCCAGCGCCACGGCCTTGCGCAAGGTGGCACGGGACGCCTCGGCGAGCCCGGCTTCCAGCTGGGCCCGGCCCAGGCGGATGAGTGGGGAGGCCGACTCGGGTTGGTCCTTCACCAGGCTACGGAACTCGGCCAGGGCTTCCTTGATTCGTCCCGCTGCCAGGTGGGCTTCACCGGCCTGCTGGAATACCACCGTGGGCGTTGACTCCTCCCCGAAGGCTTTCATGGCCTTGCGGGCCTCATCCACCTCTTGGGGGCTCCACCGGAGCTGGTTGCAGACGAAGCGGTAGGAGGCCTCCACCCGGCCATCCGGGGTGGGGGTCCAGGCCAGGGTCAGGACCGCCGGTCCGAACTTGAGGGTCTTCGCTTCTGGCAGGGCCTCGGAGGCATAGCCCTTGGGGGGCTGGATGATCCAGTTGACCTCTGCTGACCAGGGACGGGGCAGCTGAAGGTCCGTTCGTCGGGGGGGGATTTCACCCTTGGCCTTCTCTGTCGGGGGCGGGTCATCCGGATCTGGGTCCTCTGGCTTGAGGAACTGGTTCAAGTTGGTGACCAGGGGCCAAGGGTTCATGGTGACGCGGGCGTCCGAGTCAGAGGTGAACGCGTTGGCTGCCTTGCTGCCTTCCAGGACGAGCCGGAAGGGTGTGCCCAGGTCCAGCGTGTTGCCGAGGTCGTAGCGGTCCATGACCTCGGTCTGGTAGGTGTTCTTCAGGTAGTTGGTGAGGTTCTCCTTGAGCTTGGCGGGATTGGCGCCGGTGAACTGGCTCCGGAAGTTGATCTCGGAAGCGCCTCTGTGCTCGGTCACCTCACTGACCTTGCCGGGGCCGTGGTCGGCCATGCGAATGGTCCGGAGCTCGGTATAGGCGTTGTCCTGGGGCGTCACCTGGGGCAGCTGGACCGTGGCCTTGGTCCCCGGCGCAATCACCAGCGCATTGCGCCCTGCATCTGCGAGGGGCAGGACGCCGGGCCGAGCTTCTGGAACCGTTGGATCCACCCAGATGGGCTGGCTGCCGCCCACGCGGACGATGGCGTGGTTGAACGCCCCCAGACCGGGGAACTTGGGGGAGAAGTCCCGGCCATCGCCGGCCCTGAGCAGCACCACCTGGGCGTCGATGCCGGCCTCGCGGAGGAGGGCCACCAAGAGCGTGGACTTGTCCTTGCAGTCGCCATAGCCCCTTCGGAGGGTCTCCTGGGGGGCGCGCGGGACGATGGCGGCCTCACCGAACTCGAGACCGACGTAGCGAACCTGCTGGTGCATCTTCTTGAGGAGGCGGGCCAGCTTCTCCTTGGGATCCCGGGTGGACTCCAGGGCCTCCTGGACCCAGGCCTTCAGGTTGGTCCCCTTGAGCTGCGCTTCCACGGTGGCGTGATACTCCGCTGCCACCGCGGCCCAGGACGGGGCGGTGCTCCAGAGCAGGGAGGGCCAGGGCTCCTGGTCCCAGGCCTGGTAAGGTTCCCGGGGCTTCCTGGGCAGCACCAGCCCCTGGGATATGCGCAGCGTGACCTTGTCGCCCGAGGTGATCTTCTCCAGGGCCTTTTCGGGAAGGCCACTCAGCTCGTAGTGGGGCACTGGAGCTTTCGGGAGCTCGATGACCAGCAGCGACCTGTGGACAGGGACCTCCCAGGAAAGCTGGTGAAAGCGCCGGTGACCGCTGGGGGAGAAGGCGCGGTGGTCCCGGTGCTGGATCTCGACTTCCGCCACGGAGCCGACCTTGAGGCCGGGCAAGGGACCCCGGACCATCCGCCTGTCCTGGAGCACATCCGGAGATTCATCTGCCACCTGTCCATCCCCGAGGGTGGCTGGGTCCAGGATGTGTTCCTTGCCGTCCTGGTTGATGACCCTGGCCCGGATGATGGGACGGTCCTCCAGCCAGGGCAGCCAGGAGGTCTGAATGATGCCCCAGCCTTGGAGGGCCGCCTCTCGGTCCAGGCGGAAGATGTAGCGGTTGGTGGAGGTGGTGCGACCCTGGGCATCGCAGGTGATGCGCCCCTCCTCCAGCAGCTGGATGGCGCCGAAGCGGTCGCTGGCAGGCAGCGCGGCGGCCACCCTCAGCAGATCTTCCGGGCGGGCACTGAAGGGGGGAGCCTCGGTGACTTCCTTCAGTCCCAGCAGGGGGGAAGGTGTGGTCGGGGTGGCGGCCCAGGCGGGGCTCCCACCTGTCATGCCAAGGGTCAGCAGGACAGCGGCGCCGAAGTTCCGAAGGGAGGCGGAGGAGATCATGGGTGGCCCTCGGTGTTTGGATTCAGGGAGTCGGGGATGGCCGTCCCAGACCTGCCAGGCGTCGTGAAGCTCGTTCGCTCAGGAAGCTGAGTGCTTCGTCGTGTGACCTGCCATGGGATGGGGGGGCGCATGACTCTGCCTGTCTATCAAAAGGTCCACCCTATCGCACCTATCGCTGCAGGGTTTGCTGGAAGTTGCAGGAATCCTAACAGCCATGGATTGGAATTAATTCGAGGCAAAGCTAGACAAGTTCCAGGCCAAAACATAAGAACACTGGGCGGCCTTAACCCCTCGTCGCTGGGGGGATGGCGTAGGTGCCGACGGCGTGGGCCACGGGGTCGGGGTTGCCTTCTGAGTAGATGGCTACCTCCCCGATGGCCAGGGTGCGGCCCACCTTCAGGAGGGTGCAGACGCCCAGGATGTCGGCGTCCGCCGAGGGCTTGCGCAGGAAGTTGATGGTCAGGCTGGTGGTCACCGCCAGGGGCACGATGCCGATGCGGCCGAGGATCGCCACATACAGCGCC
>CAITBU010000439.1 GCA_903890595.1 uncultured Holophagaceae bacterium
CCCAAGGCAACCTTCCTGAGTGGCGCCATGGGCGATCCCCTGATTTATCACATGCACGACTTCAACCTTTTCTGGATGGACATCCGGGTGAATGCCCGGGAGCGCGTGCACGCCTTCCTCACCCAGCGCCTGCAGGTTCGCCATCCCCTGATCACGAGTTCAACCACCCTTTGGGGAGAGATCGGACGGAATCTGTTCTATCAGATAACGACAAGCAATCGATCCCAAGCCTTCGAAGCCACAGGTCTTCCGAAGGGAGTCACCCTCGACGCCCAGGCGGGGGTCATCAGCGGAATACCCACCGAACAAGGGACCTTCACGGTCGTGCTGAAAGCGACCAATTCGTATGGGACGGACGTCGCAGAGTTATCCCTAACGGTAGCGAACAGCACCATGCAGCGTTACCTTGACAGGTAGGAGCCAGTACCTTTAACCGAAATGAGGGGTGCCATGACAAACGTCAAGCTCAGCTTCAAACCCAAAAACATCTTTTGGCTCTTGTTGCTCCCGGCCATGGCCGCCCTGAGCACCAACACGGCCCAGGCCTGCTCGCGGGTGGTCTATCAGGGCCCCAAAGGCACCGTGATCACCGCCCGGTCCATGGACTGGAATGAAGACATGAAGACCAACCTGTGGGTCTTCCCCGCAGGGATGGAGCGCAGTGGTGAAGCCGGACCGAACTCGTTCAAGTGGACGTCAAAACTCGGCAGTGTCATCGCCACAGCCTATGACTGTTCCAGCTCGGACGGCATGAATGAAAAAGGGCTCGTTGCCAACCTGCTCTGGCTCGCCGAATCCGAATACGAGGTCTGGGACCCCAAAAAACCTGGGCTCTCCATCGCCGCCTGGGTGCAATACGTGCTGGATTCATACGGCACGGTAGAGGAGGCCGTCAAAGGCTTGAGCAAGCAAGAATTCGTTGTCGTCACGGGCGCCACACCGGGCCGAGACTCGCTTGCCACCCTACACCTGGCCATCTCCGATGGGACCGGCGACAACGCCATCTTTGAGTACATTGGCGGGAAGCTGGTCATCCATCACGGCAGGTCCTATCAGGTGATGACCAACTCCCCCATCTACGAAAAGCAGATTGCCCTGAATGAATATTGGAAACAGATCGGTGGCACCGTCATGCTGCCGGGCACCAACCGCGCGGCTGATCGCTTCGTGCGAGCCTCGTTTTACATCAACGCCATCCCCCAGACGGACAACGCACCCCTGGCCATTGCCAGCGTCTTCAGCGTCATTCGCAACGTGTCCGTACCACTCGGCATCAGCACGCCGGGCCAGCCCAACATCTCCTCCACACGCTGGCGCACCGTTGCGGACCACAAGAATAAGATCTACTTCTTCGAATCGACGGTCACACCCAACACCTTCTGGGTCGAGCTCAAAGACATCGATTTTTCCAAAACCGGCAAAGTCAAAAAGCTCAGCATCTCCAACAAGGAGATCTACTCAGGCAACACAGCGGACAAGTTTGTGGAAACCAAGCCATTCCGCTTCGAGGGTTTGTAGGGCCTGATTCAGTCCCCGTAGAACTTGGCAAACTCCGCCACGGGGGCGCGGTCGGTGACGAGGGTGTTCTCGATGGCGCTGGGGTCGGCGTAGCCCAGGGCCATGCCGCACACCACCATCTGGTCGGGGCGGAGGCTCAGCTCCTCGGCAATGACCTTGTGGAACTGGGTGAAGGCGGCCTGGGGGCAG
>CAITBU010000440.1 GCA_903890595.1 uncultured Holophagaceae bacterium
CAGGAAGTACTTCTTCTGAGCAGGCATCGCCTCTTGAGCGGCGCGCCTGCCACGGTGTGCCTCGGGGCCAGCGGGGCGGGTTAAGATCGTTGGGCAGGCCACACGGCCTCCAACCGGACCCTACCTCGGAGCCCCCTTGAATGACGCAGCGGGAAGCAAGCCACCCAAGCCTTCCTTCCAGGGCTTCTCGCCAGATGGCCTGGGGGTGCCTTGCCTGCGGTGCGGCGGGTCGGGTCACCTGAGTGGTGCCTGTGACCTCTGCAGCGGGAAGGGCTTCGTGGCGCTGCGCTGCCGGAAGTGCTCCGGGACCGGAACCTACTCCCAGGATGCGGGCCCCTGCGGCCGCTGTGATGCCAAGGGTGTCCTGGTGGATGGCTCAAAGTGTCCCCGCTGCCGGGGTACCAAGGCCCAGATTGCGTTTTCATCGGCCTGCGCCAAGTGCGCCGGGCGGGGCTCCGTGGACCTGCCCTGCAAGCGGTGTCGCGGCAGCCAGAAGATGGACATGAGCTGCACGAACTGTAAAGGGACAGGGGTCTACCGGCGGGAGCCCTGAGCTCGGCTGGCTGCTGTTTTCAGTAGGGGCCAACCTTGATGGGCACCTCTGTCTCAATGCTCTGCAGGCGCTGGGTCCAAGCCTGGAGCCAGGCCTCCCGCTGGGCGGGGTCGACCCGCACGGGCCCGTAGTAGATCTGCGGGGCCAGCACCTGGAAGCCCGTGAACTCGAGCATGCCCCGGTGGATGGGGCGGAGGATGCTCTGGATGTCACCGTTGAAGCCACCAGGAGCATAGGCCCCCTCAGGCCCGCCTGTGGTGAGGGAGAGCAGGGCCCGCTTGCCCTGGAACAGCCCGGTGTCATAGACGCGCCCACCGCCGTAGGCGCGGCCCATGGCGAAGACCCGGTCCACCCAGCCCTTGAGAATGGCGGGTACCCCGAACCACCAGAGGGGGAACTGCCAGATCATCAGATCCGCCGCCTCCACCTTGGCCATCTCGGCTTCCAGGTCCGGGGCGAAGGTGTGCGCCTCGGCGGCGTGCAGCTCCTCGGCCTGAAGCTTCAGGAAGTCCGGGTCCTGCGCTGTGGTGAAGTTGCGCCGGTCCGAGACCGGGTTGAAGCCCAGGCGGTAGAGGTCGCTGGTGACGACGGTGTGCCCCGCCGCCTGCAGGGTGGCGATCGCTGTCTCGAACAGCGCGCCATTGAAGCTCAGGGGTTCCGGGTGGGCAAAGACGATCAGCACCTTCATGGCGGCTCCGGGTCTGAGGCTCTCAGCATAGGGTCAATGGGAAAAGACTGTGTAAGCGGAGAAAAGACTGAGGAGCGGAGGAGAGCAGAGAACTGCCTGCAAGGACAAGTGCATTTGACGGGGATAAGAGGGATGAACGGGGATAACTGCTAAAAAATAAACCGATTATCGGCTAGGCTAAGCCCCAGCCAAGCAAGAGCAGAAGCGGATCCACAGATTTCACAGATTCCACAGATTGCGCGCCGACCCACCCCCCGCATGAGCCCGCCGAAGGCGGCTTCCGGCAGTGCCGGAAGTCAGCCCGGGGTGCCACGGCCGCGCCCCCCAAGAGGCGCGGCAGCGGCGCCCCGGACTGGAGCGCATGCTGGATGCGCCCTTTGCCCTATCCCCGTTCTCCCCGTGCATCCCCGGCTAAGGTACTTTCTCTATCTGTGAAATCTGTGGATAACATATTCGTTTTTTTGTATTTATCTGCATTCTTCTGCTCTTGTAATTGCCAAAAGAACCAGTCTTTTGAGGCTGAGGCTGGCCGATAACCAGGAGAGCTTTTTCTCCGCTCTCCTCTGCTCCTCCGCAGTCCTCCGCTTATCTACCTTCTTTTCCGAAAGGCCAAACCTACCCCAGCCGCTCCACACCCTCGTCGGTGCCGGTGGCGTGCAGGGCACCCAGGTTCAGGTCCAGGAGGTGGCTCAGCTTCACATTGCCCATGGCGCCCAGCATGGAGGCCTTGATCTGGGGGATGGCGGGCTGCAGGGCGGCGATGAGGTCCTTCACCTGCTTGCGGCGGCTCTCCAGGCTGGAGCAGCCGCAGAGGGGACAGCCACAGGGCACGATGGGGAAGCCCCGCAGCCAGGCGTAGCGCTGCAGGTCCTTCTCTTCGCAGGTGCCCAGGGGGCGGATGACGATGTTGGCACCGTCATCGCTCAGCAGGCGCAGGGGCATGGTGGCGAGGCGGCCCACGAAGAACAGGTTGATGAGCAGGGTCTCCAGGAGGTCATCCAGGTGGTGGCCCAGGGCGATCTTGGTGTAGCCGTGCTGCTTGGCGAAGGCGTAGAGCACGCCGCGCCGCAGGCGGCTGCAGATGATGCAGGGCAGGGACTCGGGCTGGGTGCGCACCATCTGGTCGATGGGCGCCGGGATGACGTGGTGCTTGATCCCCAGGCCCTCACAGACCTCGGCGATGGGGTCCGGATTGAACTGGGGGAAGCCCGGGTCCACGGTGACGGCCTCCACCGTGAAGGCGACAGGGGCCCGCTTCCGCAGACGCTCCAGCAGATCCAGCAGAGCCCAACTGTCCTTGCCACCCGAGACGGCCACCAGGATGCGGTCACCGTCCTCGATGAGGTTGTAGGCGCCGTTGGTGGTACCCAGGCGCCGGGCCAGCTTCCGCGTGAGGGCCGGCAGGGTCTGGAGGTCAGCCTCTGTGGGCGGGTAGGCCAGGGTGGGTAGGGCGCAGGGGTTGCTCACAGCACGCCGCAGGCCTTGCGCTCCCCCCGAACGAACTGGCCTTGCATGTCCTTCACGTACTCGGGGCAGGTGCAGTCGGGGCAGGTGTTGCTGGCCGTCTCGGAGCACAGGTCGGCGAAAGTCACCTTCTCCATGAAGGCGGAGATGTGGTCGGACAGGCGGTTCCAGAGCAGCTGGCTCATGCGCTCATCGGCCTTCAGCAGCGAGCTGGCAGCCTTGGGGTCGGCCTTGGCGGCGGCGTAGAAGCTGCTGTCCGTGAGGCGCAGCACCTCGCCCACGCTGACCTGATCGCAAGGGCGGGTGAGGATGTAGCCCCCCCGGGGGCCGCGCACGCTGGCCACCACGCCGGCCTTCTTGAGCTTGTTGAAGATCTGCTCCAGGAAGGGCAGGGAGAGCTTCTGCCGCTCTGCAATCACATGCAGGGGCACCGGCTGGCCGTGGCTGTGGTGGGCCAGGTCGAAGAGGGCTTGCATGCTGTACCTGCCGCGCGCCGAGATCTTCACTGAGTGACTCCAAACCTCAGGCTAGTATTCCTGAGTAATCAAGTCAAGTATAAGCCCGACCCTTGGTCCCTGCGCTACACTCGCCCCGGGGAGATGCCCATGAAAGCCGCCCTGCTGGCCCTTGCCGTCCTCGCCCTCGCCGCCCAGACCCCGGGTCCTCGGCCGATCCCAGCTGCGCCCACGGGGCCCCTGCCCACCGACCCCAAGGACAGCCAACCCCTGCTCCTGGGGCCGAGCACTCCGGCGGCCATCCTGGCCCACCGCAAGGTGTTCCGCGACAACCTGGCCACGGTGCGCCTGAGTCCGGCCGTGCAGGCCCGCTGGCAGGCCGTGCGGCGGCCCTACACCCTGGTGGCGGTGTTCGGCTCCTGGTGCGGGGACACCCACCTGCAGCTGCCGGACCTGCTGGCTCTGGAGGCCGAACCCAACCCCTTCGTCGAGGTGCACTTCCTGGGCGTGGCCCGGGACAAGCAGCTCGCCGTCACTGCCTGGCCCCTGGGCTGTGCGCCCCAGCCGGTGGTGCGGGTACCCACCTTCTACCTCTTCGCCCTGGAGCCCGGAGGCAAGCAGAAGCTGGTGGGGACGGTGGTGGAGAACCCACCCCGGGCCGGACAGACCATGGCCGAGGCCCTGGTGGAGCTCATCGAGGCGGACCACCCGTAGAGTAGGGACTCACCACGAAGGCACGGAGGGCACAGAGGTAAGCCCACGGAGGCCGGAGCATGGGTTCAGTGGCCCCTCCGTGCTCCTGTGTCTCCGGGGTGAACTTTTTTGGATCTTCCGGGATTTCAGGGAAAGAAATCTAACCGCAGAGAACACAGAGAACGCAGAGGAAAACAGGCAAGGGGTGGCTGAAAGAAAAGGAAGGAACGCGGAGGAAAACCGAGGAGCTGAGGAGAGCGGAGAACGGCCTGAGTGCTTGGGTCGGGAAAGCTTCTTCGCCGGGGATGGACGGGGAGGAGCGGGATAAAGCACTTGGGGCCGTGCTGCACGGCGCATGGGCTCCAGCTCAGGGCGCCGCTGCCGCGCCTCTTGGGGGGCGCGGCCGTGGCACCCCGGGATGACTTCCGGCGACGCCGGAAGCCGCCTTCGGCGGGCCCATGCAGGTTGGGTCGGCGCGCCTCCGCGCTCTCTGCGTTCTCTGTGGTTGGCAGTTCTTTTTCCCCGGAATTCCCGGATGAACCACTTTTTTTGCTCGTTCTCGCCAGCTACTCAGAGCCGGTCGAAGCGAATGACTTCCACCTTGCCGGGCTTGGCCTTGGGGGCTTCGTCCCGGTCGCGCTCGGGGCGGTGCTCACGCTCAGGGCGGGCTTC